>CAMJRV010000025.1 GCA_946408315.1 uncultured Bacillota bacterium
TAGAGCAAAAAATAATTTTATTTCTATAAACTGTGCAGCTATTCCGGAAAATTTAGTTGAATCAGAACTATTTGGCTATGAATCGGGGGCTTTCACAGGAGCAAGGAAAGGCGGTAAACCAGGCCTCATAGAACTGGCCGATAAGGGAACTCTTTTCTTGGATGAAATCGGGGATATGCCGCTAAGTCTACAGAGTAAGCTGCTGCAGGTAATACAGGATAGAAAGATTACGAGACTGGGCGGTGAAACACCTTATGATGTAGATATCCGCATCATAAGCGCAACGAATAAAAGCCTCAGTGAAATGGTCAGGAAAGGTTTATTCCGATACGATCTATATTACCGGTTGAATGTGATACCAATCCATATCCCGCCATTAAGAGAACGTAAAGATGACATCAGAGCCTTGATTGAGCATTTTGTAAATGTGTTTAATCAAAAGTATAACATAAATGAGGTAATCAGCAATGATGTTGTCAATAGGCTGGTCGATTATGACTGGGCGGGCAATGTCAGAGAACTCGAAAACTGCATAGAAAGACTAATCGTTACCGACAGAAAAGGATTAGTCACTATTGAGAATTTAAATAGCAACCATATGCCAGAAGCAAAAAATAATGCAGACGCGATCGTGATAAACCAGCTAATGCCGCTAAAAGACGCTTTTGAGCAGGTGGAGAAGCAGTTGGTTTTACAGGCATATAAAAAGTCAAAAAACAGCTATAAGGTTGCGGATTTTTTAGAAATAAGCCAATCCGGAGCACATAGAAAAATCCAAAAGTATATTAAATGAATTATAAAAATTGATTTTAATGCATTTTCTCAGAAAAATAAAATAACCCACCGTTGAATCGTTAATTCAGTGGTGGGTTATTTTGTTTTTTACTAGTGATATCAATAGATCTGGCAATAGATTGTATAAAAATGACCCGGAATTGGGTTGTGAGATATGTTGGAAGCATTGAAAACCATGGAAAAATGGGCATTCTCCTTTTGGCACGATAGTTGCGGTAATAGAGGAGGGCGCCAATGAAAAAGTTTAGATTGCCGGATATATAGGTTCATTTCGAAATGCAGATTTATTTTAGATGATAAAAATAATTAATTAATGATAAGGAGAATCAAAAATGGATACGGCAATAGAACCAATGGATAAAGTATCACTTAAACAAGGTGGAAGATTTTATTATGGATGGGTCATTGTATTTGTAGGACTCATCATGCTGATGTTAGGTTATGTATCCTGTATATCGGTTACCAGTGTATTTGTTATTCCTGTTACAGCGGAGCTTGGTATTGACCGTGGGCAATTTGTACTTTATACAACAATTTTAAGTTTATTCAGCGTGTTTGTTGCAGGATTTTTTGGAAAAAGAATGGCCAGAGGCAATATTAAATTGATTATGATCATTTCGGCAATGCTAACCGCCCTGGGCTTTTTTGGCTTTTCAAGAGCAACGGATGTGTGGCATTTCTATGTACTGGCCCTATTCATCGGTCAGGGCTTTGCCCTGGTTACCACAATGCCGACTTCGATTTTAATCAACAACTGGTTCGGAGGCAAAATAAAAGGGACGGCAATGAGCTTATCCTTTATTGGAAGCGGGCTTGGAGGAATGCTTATGACTCCTCTTCTTAATTATATCAACACAGCATTTGGATGGAGGTCAGGATATTTGACCCTGGCAGGCGTCTTTTTATTTGTCATTGCTCCTGTTTGCCTGTTTCTGGTTGTTAAAACCCCTGAAGAAAAAGGATTTTATAGAATGGGACAGGTCGCAGGGGAAAACTCCCTTAAAGACGCGAAGGGTATGGTTGTAAATGAAGCCTTGAAAACGCCGATGCTTTGGCTGATCGTATTTTCAATTGTAATTTTTATTTTCGGATCAAGTGCAATCTTGTTCAATTCTGTGCCATATTTGATTCAGGTTGGGTTTACTCCCGAACGGGCGGCGGCTCTTGCAGGATTGAATTTGGGAGGACTAATTGTCGGTAAAATATTGACCGGTGTGGTTTGCGATAAGTTTGGAACAAAAATAGGCTCGATTCTCAGCAGCTTTATCTTTTCAGGAGCATTTATCTTCCTGTTTATCATGCCATCCAATCCGACCGTTTTTGTATACGGCTGGCTGATCTGTTATGCTCTGGGCGGCGGCGGAATTACGGTTTGCCCTCCGCTTCTTGTCAACAGTCTGTTTGGAGAAAAGGATTATGGAAATATCATCGGCATCATGACAATGGCGACCAATATTGGCGGTGCTTTTGGAGGAACCATTGCAGCCTATATCTATGACGTCACAGGAAGCTACGGTACGTTCTGGTTTATTGCCGCAATCGGGCTGGCTCTGTCCGGTATCGCAAGAATAATCGCATTCCGATTAAGAAGAAAATATTCTTATTAGTAAAGGAGGCAGTAAAATGAAATATATTCTTAATCACGAGGGTAAACCGTATTATAAATTTTTTGAGGACATTTGTTCCATACCGCACACCTCATACAATGAAAGGGAATTATCCGATTATATTGTAGAGTTTGCAAAAACGCGCAATCTATGGTGGTACCAGGATGATATATGGAATGTTGTGATCAAGAAACCCGCGTCTGCAGGGTATGAGGGCCATCCCCCCGTAATGATCCAGGGGCATATCGATATGGTAGGGGAAAAGACCCCGGACTCTGATTTTAATTTTAATACGGACTCTTTAGAGCTTTATGTTGAGGACGGATGGCTTAAGGCGAAAAATACAACTTTGGGTGCGGATTGCGGGCATGGAATTGCCTATATGCTTGCAATTCTTGACGATAAAAACTTGCAGCATCCGCCATTGGAATGCTTCTTTTCTGTTCAGGAAGAAGTAGGAATCGGAGGCCCCCAATACATCGATTATTCCCTGTTTACCGCGAAGAGACTGATTAGCACCGATCAGATGTTTGAAGGTGCTACCGTTATTTCTACTACCAGTGTAGTTGGGGGTGAATTTATTAAGCCCGTTTCTTTGACAAAAAATACAAAATCAACATATCTGCTGAAGGTAGAGGGGCTGCAGGGAGGGCATGCGGCGACCAACATCCATAAGGAACAGGCAAATGCAATTAAAATTGTAGCCAGGGTCTTATATAATCTAACGAAAAAAGTAAAGCTTCAATTGGCGAGCATAGATGGGGGTACGATTCGTAATAACATCCCGGAGGTATGCTCGGCGACATTCACTTGCGACAGCACCTGTTATGATCTCGTCAAGGATATCGTAAATGCTGCGATGGAGGAAGAAAAAAGGGAACACCAGATTAGTGATCCGGATTTAAACATGATATTAAGCCCTGCTGAGACGGTGGAGGAGACTTTAGATGATCTTTCGACAAACAACGTAGTTGAATTGCTCCATGTCATCCCTACAGGAGTGTATATGCGGAGTCTTGAAGAAGAAAACCTGGTTTTAACCTCTAGGAATATAGGAAATATTACGATTAAGGACGGTATTCTAAAATTTGGTTATTTATTCAGAAGTGCCATTGACTCACAAATTTTCGATTTGATGAACCAGGCAATGATAACCGCTGATCGTTTTGGCGCTGTCTTTCGAAAGGAATATTATTATGCGGGATATACCGTAAGCAAAGATACGCCGTTGAATATTCTCTGGCAGGAAGTCTATAAAGAGGCCTCCGGCAAGGATTTACGGTTTATATCAATGCATGTAGGAACCGATGCAGGGACTATAATAAATAGAAGGGGAGGGATGGATGTCATATCGATCGGTCCAAACACAGTAAACTTCCATAAGCCCGGAGAAGCTTTGGAACTCGCTTCCTTTGACCGTACTTACGGCTATCTGAAAACAATTTTATCAAGATTGTAATTTTCTTGCTGATGAAGTTGGAACTGCTGCCGGCCTTTAACTAGCGGGCTTGAGAGTTTGCTTTTAAGAGAGGGAATAGAATGGATAATAAAAAGCTTCTTATGGAGTGGATTGATACAAACAGAGAAAAATTTCAGAGCGTATCGGAGGCGTTATGGGAAAAACCCGAGTTAAGCATGCAGGAATATTTTGCATCAGAACAGTTATGCAAACTTCTTAGAGAACAGGGCTTTGAAGTTCAAATGGGACCGGCGGGGCTGCCGACAGCATTCGTGGCAACCTATGGTTCGGGTAAGCCGATCATCGGATTCAGCTCGGAATATGATGCTTTGCCAGGGCTGTCACAGAGGAAAGACAAGAACATAAAAGAACCTGTTGCAGCTTTAGCCCCGGGTCACGGATGCGGTCATAATCTTATTGCGACAGGAGGAATCATGGCGGCATCTGCACTCAAACAGCTGATCGAAAGGAAAAATCTTAAAGGGACGATAAAAATTTTCGGTACTCCGGCTGAGGAACTTTGCATAGGCAAACCGTTTATGGCTAAGGCAGGTTTGTTTGAAGGGCTGGATGCTGTATTGGACTGGCATCCAAGTCATTTGAACAGAGGCGGCGCATGCGATACAAATGCATATTTCAATGTAAAATATCATTTTAAGGGTGTGTCGGCTCATGGAAACGCACCATGGTTCGGGAAAAGCAGTTTGGATGGGGCGATGCTTATGGCACATGCTCTTGAAATGTTAAGAGAGCATATAAAACCGGGGACAGAAACATCTGCAACAACTCTAAATTATGCGTTCCCTGATGTGGGAAACAGTTTTCCTAACGTCGTTCCGGATAAAACGACTATTTGGTGTGTAGGACGGATGAAAGATGCGGAACTTGCAGCAGATGTAATGAAAAGAGTTGATGCATGCGCTAAAGGGAGCGCGTTGGCAACAGGAACCAGTGTCGAGGCAGAAGTCATTGCGGCAACGCATGATATGATTCCCAACCTTACTCTTTCAATGCTTTTTGAGAAAAATCTCAAGGAGATAGGAACGGTGGCATACTCCCCGGAAGATCAGAAAAATGCAAAGGAAATTCAAAAAAATCTCAATGTAGAGCAAACGGGATATACCGGTGAAATCACTCCTGCCAAACTCGCAAGTCAGCCGGTCACGGATTCTTCGGAGTATAGCTGGTTTGCCCCAACCGCTTTGCTTACTCTTGCGCTCGCACCTTCTGAAGAGGTTGGTTGGCATTCTTGGCCAATTTGTAAATTGGCCGGTTCAGAAATAGGACAAAAAGTTTCCGTTACAGCGGCAAAGGTTTTAGCAGCTTCAGCTTATGACTTAATCCAGAATAAACAAATTTTAGAAAAAGCGAAAGCCGAGTTAGAGGAAAGATTAAAAGAGAGAAAGTATGAAACCTTGCTCCCTGCTGATGCAGTTCCTGATCTAGCCATTAATGAAGACATAATGAGTAAATTCAGATAGTAGCCCACAATGTCCATGCCTTGCTTGTGCGACATAAAAATGCCCCGGAGATTCAAGACCTCCGGGGCATTTTGAAACCGGTCAGAGCTAAGACTGCTTTAATGAATTGTTGAATTTATATCCTACACCCCTGACGTTGATGATATATTTGACGCCCCGGGCTTCCGGTTCTATTTTTTTTCGGATATTGCTGACGTATACCATGATGGTCCGGCTATCCCCTTCGAGACTATCCGTTTTCCAGACCATTTCAAACAACTGATCGACGCTGAACACCCGCTTTGGATTTTCGATCAGGATGGAAAGAATATCAAATTCTTTCGGGGTGAGATTGATCTCCGTCTCATCGAGGAATACCTGATGGGAGTCCATGTTCATATAGAGGCCCTCATACTGAAATGTGCGGGTCTGCTTCTGAGGCGCCGCCAGGATCCGATTTCTTCTGAGGTGGGCTTTCACTCTTGCGATCAATTCTCCGGACTGGAACGGCTTTGTAATATAGTCGTCACCTCCTGCGGACAGTGCGATGATCTTATCCAATTCTTCAGACTTGCAGCTCAGGAACAGGACGGGGCACTGTGTCTTCCTCCGCATCTCCAGACATAGATCCACTCCGCTGATATCGGGCAGCATCACATCCAGAATCACCAGGTCCGGTTCGATTTCATTCAAGATGTTCAATGCTGATTTTGCGTCGTAAGCGGTATAGGTCATATACTGCTCCTTGTCTAAAAATGACTGGATCAAAGTGCATATTTGTTTCTCATCGTCTACGATCAAGATCTTTTCATTCGCCATAATGCGCCCCCTTCTCATATTCTGCCAGGTCTTTTAAACTCAGACCGATTTATCGCTGTATTCAACCGCTTTATCTTTGTACTTCCTCCCGGTAGAGGGGAAGCGTTACGGTAAAGGAGCTTCCTTTTCCCTTTGTGGACCGGGCTTCGATATTGCCTTTGTGGGCCTGCATGATCTGCCTCGACAGGCTTAACCCGAGGCCGCTCCCGCTCTTCGCTCGCTCCCCCGTATGTTTCCCCCTGTAAAATGCTTTGAAGATATAAGGAAGGTCTTCTTCCGCAATCCCGGAGCCGGAATCAGCCACCTGAATGACGACGCTTTCCTTTCTGTCATCCAGAGAGCATTTCAGCGAAATCATCCCGCCCTCAGGCGTATGATCGATGGCGTTGCTGAACAGATTGGAGAAGACTTGCTGGATTCGTTTTCTGTCGACGAGGACTTCAAACCGTTCATCTTTCAGGCCGTCATCGACCTGACAGAGGTATTTTATCCTTGTGCCGGCGAGCTCGTTTTTATGTTTCTCCGCGATCTCGCGGTATAATGCGTAGACCTTCGTTTGCATAAATTCGAAAGAGAATTGGTTGGATTCCATCTTGCTCAGCTGGAACAGGTCCTCCACAAGATTCTGGAGAAAAACCGCCTTTGAAAAGATCAGGTCAATGGCGCTGCGTCGTTCCTCGTCGTCCGCAAAGAGATTGTTCTGAAGGGCCTCTGCGTAGCCGACGATGTAGGTGATTGGCGTCTTCAGCTCGTGAGAGATATATGACAGGAGGAGCTGTTTTGACTTCTTGGAATCGATCATTTCCTGCTCCGCGATCTTTCTGTCGGTGATGTCCCGCAGGATTCCTTCGATGGCGATCAGCTCGTCGCCGGAGAAGATGGGGGTGTTGTGAAACTCCAGATAGATAAACTCCGAATCGCTTCTCTGCCACCGGGCGTAATTCTTATTGATTGCATCCGCCTCTGAAGAAAAGGCTTTGCTGATGATCTGTCTGTCCTGCTCGTGGGTCAGCTCCAGGTGGAGCTTGGGGTTTCTGTAAAAATCGCTCTGCTTGTACCCGGTGATATTCTCCACGGAAGGACTGATGAAAGTAAACCTCGGATAAGGCCGCAGAGTATAATAAAAGATGATGTCCACCGCCTTTTCCGCCAGAATAGACAGATAATCATTGCGGATAGACTGATTTATCGTGAGGAACTTCTGATATAAAATCGCGTAAGAAAAATTCAATATCAGAAGGAACAGGACGTTTACGCCGATCATGAGCAGGGAAATTTCCGAGAGCATAAGAAAATTGCTGTAGATCTGACAAAGACCGCAGGCCGAGAAAAGCAGGAAATATCCCGACTTCCACAGAATCGGAAGCCTCCATTTCCACGCGATCGTATAGGCGGAGGCGGCAATGAGGAGCAGCTCATACGCATAAAAAGGCAGAGCGACGATCATAGCGGGAATCTGCAGCGCACCCAGCAGCAGACCGCAGAGGATCAACAGTAGGGGATAGCGATTCCAGAATTTTTTGATCGGAATATTGTCCACGAGGCAGCTTGCCCGAAATATCGCTAAAATACTATAAAGGCACAGGATGTTGGTGAAGACGGAACGGAACAGGGAGAGGGGGACGTCGCCTTCGGACTGCATCAAAGTATAGCCTGCCAGATTGATCAGATATAATAAGCTGCTGCTTACCCAGGCCTTCGTATACTCTCGCATCTGTAATCCCCTTTCTTCGTCTCATCTGTGCTTTGCCAGCCGAGTCTGTCTTCTCATATAAAATATCATCTTCTTTGAACAATGAAAAGAATTTTATAAAATTCCGGAAAGATTCAAGCGACATTCGAGTGGACTGGCATACTCCGTGATGCTATAATATGGCTGACGCAGGAAGAATTTATAGAGGGGAGGTCGGGGAAATGGTTGATTCATCTTTCGGAGAGCTTTTATACGCTAACACTCCTATGGCTATCATCCTTCTTTTCACCCTGATTCCGCTCGTTATCGGCTCTATGGCTTCTCAAAACTCCATTTCAACCATATCCGACTTTTTTATCTGCAGCAGGTCGCTGGGAACGACAATCTCATTTTTTACCGTCTATTCTACCTGGTGGAGTTCCTTTGCCTTTCTCGGTTCGATTTCCTATTTCTATTCTGTAGGCTCCGTATACTGGACTGCGATCGGGTGGAACGTGCTTTTCGGCGTCCTTTATATGTGGTTTGGATTGAGGATCTCCGAATATGGAAAGGAAAAAGGCTATGTGACGCCGGTCCAGTTTTTTTCGGATATTTACGAATCCCCGCTGTTGAATAAGCTCGTTACGGCCACGATGATCGTCTTCACCATTCCCTATATTCAGATCCAGATTTTCGGCGGCGCCATTATCATAGAAATTGCGACGAAAGGGATCGTTCCGTGGCAGCTTTGTGCGCTGATGTTTTATCTGGTCATGATCATTTACCTGTGGGCCGGAGGTCTTCGCGCGGTGGCCTGGGCAGACGTCTTCTACGGAGTGCTGCTCTTCTTCGGCATGCTTGCGGGAGGCTTTCTCCTGATTCGTGAGGCGGGCGGAGCGGAAATCGTCTTTTCCAGATTAATCGCGGAACGGCCGGAGCTGATTTTACTGCCCGAGGATTCCCGTACTGCCGGAATCTCCATGTGGATCACCATGTTTCTTCTCGTACCTGTCGGCGCCTTGATGGGGCCGCCGATGTGGCTCCGCATGTTTGCTGCAAAAGAGCGGAAAACTTTTTACATTATGCCGCTTCTGATCAGCTGTGCTACCATCGCATATCTGGGGTCCATGTTTGCCGGAAGCGCTGCTGTCTTTCTTCCGGTTGACGGCGTGAAATCGACGGACACGATCCTTCCGCTGCTTCTCGTTCAGTATGCCCCCGGCTGGCTGATGTCCATCATTATGTGCGGCGGCGCCGCAGCCTGCCTTTCTACCGCAAATGCCGATATACACGCGGTTTCTTCCTTGATTACGCTGGATATCTATAAACAGTATGTTCGTCCGAAATCCACGGAAAAGCATATCGTGTTTATCGCTAAGATCAGCATCCTCGTTTACTCTGCGGCAGCGTACCTGAGTCTGATTCTGGCGGAATCGATGAATTCCATCATTCTGACAGGGTTTACGGCATTCAGCGGAATGGCTCAACTGGTCGTGCCGGTAACCGGTGCGCTGGTCTGGAAGCGGTCGAATTCTTCCGGCGCGATTGCCGGGCTGCTGACCGGTGTCACTTTCACCTTGATCTTCTCTTTCTGGAAGCCGGTCGAACTGCCGCTGGCGCCCGGCCTGATCGGGCTGATCCTGAACGGTTCCATATTCATTCTATGCGGCAGCTTCCTATCTCATAAGTCAAACACGGAAAATAAGATCGCCTTGTACAAAATCGGATCGTTTGAGGATTTTACAGCGGATTGATCGGACGGATTCCCGTTTGTAAAGATTGCCATCTTCGCAGCGTCAATTTGGGATTCTCCATAAATCCGGCGGCGTCCCATTGCTTTTTCACTTCTCTTCGTTTACAATAAGAGTAACTTAAAGTGACTCTGTAAACTTCAGGACGGTCTGAGGAGAGGTGAGATTTTGCAAGCTTCGCTGAATGTGTTCGTTTTGCTCGTCTTCATGGCAACGATATCCTCTATCCTTTTGATTCTATATTCCATCAGACAGCGCGCCGTTGAAAAATCTTATTTTCTGATCTTTCTCTCCGGCACGACATTTCTTTATACCTTCGGCTATCTCCTGGAAATCCTTTCGCCCACACTGGAAGCTGCCTTTTACGGAGTGCGGATGCAGTATATGGGATTGCCCTTAATCCTGCCGATCTGTTATCTGTTTGTGCGGGACATTCATGGAGAGAAACGGTTCAAGGTTCCAAAGCTCTTTTTACTTTTTACAGTGCCTGTTCTCAGCATTCTCTCAATGCAAGCGTATCCGCTGCTGCGAATTTACTACACCCATATAGAGTACATTTCAAATCATTACATTGCCAATTGCCGGATCTATCCCGGTCCCCTGTATCACCTGTATACAGCTTACAGCTACCTGCTCTTTTTTCTGATTCTGTGGCTGATTCTGAAGCATTTAAAGGGAAGCGGCAGGCTGAAAAGGCGGCAAAGTTTTATTCTTTTGGCGGCATGCTTGATTCCGGTAATCTGCAGCATTCCCTACGTGCTTTCTGCCGCCAAGCTGCGGTATGACTTTACTCCGATTGGGAACGCCGTTTCCATGGCGCTGCTGCTCTACGCGGTGCGTTACCATAATCTGATCAGTGTTGTGCCTCTGGCGCGGGCCCAGGTGATCGAAGCGATGGAGGACGCCTTTATTGTCTGCGACAACGATCTGAATTTTTTGGATGCAAATCGCGCAGCCAAGCGGCTATTTCCGGAGATGAACCTGCTGATGCCCGGCGAGGCCATGAAAGGGGCGGAGCGCTTTCAAAACGAAGCGGAATTATGTATCCAGACGGACGGAGAATCCCGAATTTATAAGCTGACCCAGACACGAATCCTTCAGGGAAGCAAAAGCAGCGGCGTCTGCATCGTGCTCCATGACATCACCGAAAAAGAAAAGCTGCTGGAAAAGCTGCACATTCAGGCATCCTTTGATCCGCTGCTGGGGATTTACAATCGGGGCGCCTTCTTTCGCTTTGCCAACTTGATGCTGGGCGCCAGAGACGCGGAAGACCGATCGTATGCCTTACTGATGATCGACCTTGATTTTTTCAAGCAGGTCAACGATACCTATGGACATCTTGCCGGCGATACGGTGCTGAAGACCGTTTCCGGCATTGTAAAAGAAAACTTTCGTAAAGATGATGTGATCGGCCGTTATGGCGGCGAGGAAATCGTCGTTTTGCTGGAGAACGTTTCTCCGGACCGGGGATTTGATGCGGCGGAAAAACTTCGGGAAATGATCGAGAATACCCCTGTCTCTCATCAGGGGAGCACGATAAATATCACTGTCAGCATTGGGGTGGCTTACTCTCCTTCCGGAGAGGTACATTCGCTGGAGGATATGCTGGCTCAGGCAGATTTGGCATTGTACAAGGCCAAAAACAATGGGCGCAACCGGATGTGGCCGTCCCAGGAAGGTGAAAATGGATATGCGTGAAATCCCATATCATGTAAAGATAACATTTCTGAAAAAAAGGTTTGACAGAAGACTCGAAATGCAGTAAAATAAATCTTGTTCAGTCGCACAGAGTTTTATCTCACCGCTGATTGAAAGACATGCTATGCAGGCATGGCGGAATTGGCAGACGCGCACGGTTCAGGTCCGTGTGAAGGTTCCTTCATGGAGGTTCGAGTCCTCTTGCCTGCACCAAAAATCCCAGAATCTGGTAAAACTAGATTCTGGGATTTTTCTATGTACGGGGCAAGAGAACGAGAACCTGAACAGGCATGGAGCGGTAAGAAAACCATCGTGGATGGTTTTCAGCGACATGGCCCGAAGCCCTGTGCTTGGGCGAGGGCGGCAGATTTGCGAAGCAAAGATGCAAAATCCTCTTGCGCAATTAAAATCAAAAGATGGAGAAGGGCGAGAACCTGAAAAGGCAGACTGCGGCAGGAAAGGCTCCGGTGGAGCGTTTCCCGTAGTCTGGCCCGAGCCGCCTGAACGGGGCGGTGCAGGGCGGCAGATGCGACGACAGGAGCAGATGCAAAGTCCTCTTGCCTGCACCCATTTCTATTTATCGAATCAATCAAAGAGATATTGAATTATATTATCAATAGATGTAAAATATAGTAAAATAAATAGTAAAATGGCCAACGGGGTTGATACTAGATAGTATTGCCTTTTTTATTAATGCACTATAATGTCTATAACACGAAGCTCAAATAGATGGATGTTTTGTCGCGAGAATAAAAGGATTATCGAAACAACTGTGCTAAATATAATAGTGTGGAGGAAAGATGGCAGGTATTAAATTCTTTTCGGAGCGTGATATGGCTTGTGGTTGGGAGTTGGATAAAATAGTTGAAAAGGTTAATGAAAAGGCTATTGAGGCAGAGTGGCGTATTACTGATGTCCTAGATTTTCACAACATCTTAAAGTATATAAGTATTGAAAGATTTGGGGATTACATTGCAAAACAAACAGGTATTGAAGTAAAAGCGTACACGAAACAGATTAAGGAGAAAACTGGCTTTTTCATTGGCAATCACAAGGATGGATATATCAATCTTTACAGTGATATTGAATTTGATAATACTGATGATTTTTTTGAGATTCTCGAAGGCTATAAATTATACGAAAAAATTGAGGCTCAGGATTTTAAACATTTTCTAGAGAAAGAAAATGTACATATTTATACAATACTCAAGTTTAAGAAATTGACTGAGTATTATGATAAAGAAGTTAAAGAAGTGCTATTATCTGACGCTAATAATGCAGAGATCATTCTATCAAAGCACCTTAGAGAAAATGATTTGCATTTGCCATTATCTTTGAAGGAATCGGAAGCGTTACGATTAATTGATGAATATATTGACTCGCCGCAAGTTAATTTAAATATATTGAGACAAATCATTACTTTTCCTGTAGGTAAAGGGCTAAATATTCCTGATAAAATTAAATTACATGCTAATAGAAAAGCTAAAGATGAAGAAGATCGGTTTTTTAGTGATAGAACGGGTTTTGAATCTGGTGTATTAATCTCATATCCCACAGATCAAGATGACGCAGTTTTGGCTAACATGGATGGGAGAACGGCAGAAATTAAAGTAAGTCGAAATTGGATAGAGGAAAACTTAGATTATCCAACACTTTGGAATAATTTTATTTACATATTCAATTTTGTAGACAGCAAAATGCGACTCGAATTTGACTCGAAAAAAAGTGAGATGGGTGTATTAGAACCTTTTATACGACCAAATGGTGAACATTTGTATAATACCTCATTTTCATTTGGCTTCAAGGAGATGCTGTCTGATGCAGAAATTTATAGTTATATAAAAGTACTAAGTGGTTTTGGTATAAGATTAGAAGGCATGATTGAATGGTTTTTTGACGACTACTTGAAAGAGGAGTTTTGTATTAATGACTTCATTGTCAAAATGCCATCAGAAGAAGCGTCTTACTTTGAAAAATGCAGGACTATTCTTCCAGAGATTGATAGAATTTTTAAGCAATATAATGTTCTGATTGAAGATGGAGTGATCGACCAGGAATTAATTCAAATATCTTCTTCAAGCGTTAAATACAAAGATATTATGTCTTTTAATGAAAAAAAGTATGTTTATTCTTCTAGCGATTGGTATAAAACTGCATCATTCTTACTGTTTTCTGATCAAAGC
>CAMJRV010000026.1 GCA_946408315.1 uncultured Bacillota bacterium
TCATCTCAGCAGCTTTTGTGCCTTCCCGTTTGGAATATTTGAACACGTGAACCTTGCAGAAATCGGATTCTTCTACCATTTTGCAGCTGTCGCGAAACTCCTCTTCCGTTTCCCCGGGAAAGCCTGCGATGATATCGGTCGTGATGCCGTAACCCGGATCGTGCTCCCGCAGCATGGTGACCAGCTCCGAATACTCGCTCCTCGTATAGCTTCGGTTCATCTCCCTCAGAATCCTGTCGCTGCCGCTCTGAAGCGACAGGTGCAGGTGGGGACACAAACGCTCGTATTTCAATAATCCTGCGGCGTATACCGCGTCGATGACGTTGGGTTCCAGAGAGCCCAGCCTGATCCTGAAGTCTCCGGGCAGCTCATTCAAAGCTTTTATGATGACCTCAATCCCGTAGACCTCATTTCCATTATCCTCGATTTCACCGGATTTGTCGGTAACTTTATCACTGCGCCTCTGTTCCATGCCGTACAGCGCCGTATTGATGCCAGTGAGAACCAGCTCCTTAAAACCCTGGCGGATCAGGCTTTCCGCTTCCTTTACGATATCCTCCTTCGCTCTGCTTCTCACCGTCCCCCGGGCATAGGGGATGATGCAGTAGGAGCAGAACTTGTTGCAGCCCTCCTGAACCTTTATGAACGCTCTCGTCCTGGAGTCCATCGATGTGATGATCCCCGTTTCCTCGTATTCCGTGAGCTGATCCCACTCCTTGATATGGCAGTCGACGCCCATCGTCTTAGCGTATTCCTCGATATAGTCCGGCAGCCTGTTCTTTTCATTTGTTCCCGCAACGATGTTGACGCCCTCGATCCCCTTGGCCTCGTCGGGACTCACCTGAGCGTAGCAGCCGATCACGGCGGTAATGCTGTCGGGATTGATCTTCTTCACCCTTCTGATAAACTGTCTCGATATCCGGTCCGAAAGACCTGTGACCGTGCAGGTATTGATGACATATACGTCTGCAAACTCATCCTCCCTGACGATTTCGTAACCCCTTTGCAGAAATTTTTCCTTCAGGGCCTGGGTCTCATATTGATTCACTTTACACCCAAGAGTGTGAAATGCTATTTTCATCCTGTTCTCCGCTTTCCTTTATTTTTATCGCGATCTGCACCTGCGGCAGAGGCCCGCAATGCTGCAGCGATCGATTCTTTTTATTGTATCAGCTTCTCCTTTTCCTGTAAATGCAATTCCTGCCGATTCCCTTTTATAATAAGCACCGCCGGCAGAGCTGGCCCTCGGCTGTGAAATGCCATTCATAATCCCCCTGTTTTCCGCATATCTTTTAAATATTATGACCGCTCATGCGTGTTGTACTTTGTCAATGGAGGGTAATCTCATTGAAGATCAATAAAAGAAGACTGAGACTCTTTCGATATCTACATCCGAAACTGATGAAGCTGATCATTCTCTTTCTTGTCGTTCTGGCTGCTGCGCTGTCATTTTTCCTGCTGAAAACGATTCCGACAGGTCTTCCCGTATTGCAGGCCGACACGGAGACAAAGACGATCAAATGGGTCGACTTTGACGTGCCGTATAAGGTCCTGGAAAAGACCATGATGATGGACATCGAAACCTATGATACAGAAACTCACTTGAAATGGACCGAGCTTCTCGCCTATCTCAGCGCCAAATACGGAGGCAATTACGCCTCTTATAAGGCAAAGGACCTCGACAATCTTGCGGCTCGCCTCAACCAGGGGGAAGACATCGAAGCTATCACGGAGGGCATGAAGCTCTACGATTATTATAAAGAGTCTTATACGGCGATTCTCGGAGGATTTCTCGGAGAATATATGGTTCAGGTGCCCGTAGATTCCGAGACAGGCGGGGAAGCGGTCTGGGAATCCATGTACGGGCTGAAGGCGTTTTCCCCGATTCCGGCGGGATACTGGTACTCGGACTTTGATGATTTCGGAAACAGCAGAAGCTATGGTTTTCAAAGAAAACATTTCGGACATGATCTGATGATAGGAACCGGAACTCCCGTGGTTTCCGTCGAAAGCGGCATCGTCGAAGCGATGGGCTGGAATCAATATGGCGGCTGGCGGATCGGAATCAGGAGCTTCGATAAAAAGCGCTACTATTACTATGCTCATCTGAGAAAGGACCGTCCCTACAGCGCCGATCTGTATGTCGGTAAGGCGGTAAAGGCCGGCGACGTCATCGGCTACACCGGACGGACGGGATACAGCAGGAAGGAAAACGTAAACAATATCGATACGCCCCATCTCCATATCGGCATGCAGTTGATCTTCGACGAAAAGCTGAACGACAGTCCGAATCAGATCTGGGTCGACATGTATAATCTCAGCAAGCTGCTGCTGAAAAACAAATGCCAGGTCTATCAGAATACAGAAACAAAGGAATTCTACCGAAAATATGATTTCACAGAACCCAGCTACTTCCTGGAAACAGAAAACATGAAGGACAGCGCGCGCAAAGCGGAAGCGGCGATCCTTTCGGCCGCAGCGCCGGATGACAGCATCCCCTTGCCTGTCGTCATGTATCACGGACTGGTGAAAGATAAAAAATATCAAAACAAGTTTTTCATCGATCCAAAATTGTTTGAGTCGGATCTGAAATATTTGAAAGACAATGGCTATACCACTATTTTTGTAAAGGATCTGATCGCCTATGTGGATCAGGGAACGCCCCTGCCGAAAAAACCGGTGCTGATCACCTTCGACGACGGCTTTTACAACAATTATCTTTACGCCTATCCCCTGCTCAGAGAATATGACATGAAGGCGGTTCTGTCCGTCCTGGGCAACCTTTCGGATAAATACTCCAAAATCAACGACAGGCACCCTTACTATGCCTACCTGACCTGGAAGGATATCGCCGAGTTGAGCGCTTCCGGCTACTTTGAAATTCAAAACCACTCTTACAGCATGCACGAACAGGGCAACGGCCACCGCCGGGGCTCCATGCAAAAGCAGGGAGAGAGCCTGGAACAGTACCGGCTTGCGTTAAACGAGAATGTGGGGTCCATGCAGGATAAGATCTATCAGGCGACGGGACAGCGCCCTACCGCCTTTGCCTATCCCTTCGGCTTTGTCAGCAACAGCTCAAAGGATATCCTGAAGGAAATGGGTATCCGATCCACCTTCAGCTGTGCGGAGGGCCTAAATTACATCACGAGAGATCCCGAATGCCTCTACCGGCTGAAACGGGTCTGCAGATCACCGGGGAAATCCAGCGCGGAGTTTTTTAAAGTCGTCGCTCCTGCGGAAAAACAAGAATCCGAACAGTAACCGAACACTGGACGGCTACTACCAAAAACAAGCTGTTACAGTCCGAAATCGAGCGGTTACAGCTCCAGCTCATACATCATCATGGCGATTGCCGCCATCCCGGCCGTTTCCGTCCGCAGGATGGTCTTGCCCAGGGAAACGCTTCGCGCGCCGATTTTTATGAGAGCTTCCGCTTCTTTCTCAGAAAAGCCCCCTTCGGGACCGATGATGACCGCGGCCTTCCGAGGTTTCGCCGTGAGATTTCTCAGGCAGTCCTTGATGGTGGTCTTCTCTTCGTTTTCGTATGGAAAAAGAATCATTTCATATTTAACAACGTCGCTCAGCATTTCCTGAAACGCCATCTCCCGTTGAATCTGCGGGATAATTCCCCGCTTGCACTGTTTCACCGCTTCATCGGCAACCTTCTGCCACCGTTCTATTTTCTTGTGAAAATTTCCGTGGTCGATGACGACAGAACGGTCGGTAAATACGGGAACGATGGAATAGACACCGAGCTCCACAGTTTTCTGAATGATCGTTTCCATCTTCCCCTGCTTGGGAATCCCCTGAAACAGCGTAACTTTCAGCTCCGGCTCCCGGGCGAATTTCTGCTTATCCAGAATTCTCGTCTCGATGTATTCCTTCTCGATATCGGTGATCTCAACGACGTATTCAAACTGAACCGTGTCGGAAACGGTGATGGTGTCACCCACGCCGAGGCGGAGCACCTTCGTCATGTGCTTCCTGTCGTCCGCGTCGGTGATCCGGATGGTGCTGTCCTTTACATCGTGGTAGTCCACAAAGAATCTGCTCATATCGTAACCTTCTGGGCGGCGATGGCGCACCATTCTCCTTCCTCCATAACATCCAGGATTCGGAAACCGCATTCCTCAATGGCCGCGGCAACCGCTTCCCGCTTCTCGATCAAAATCCCCGAAGAAATAAAAATGCTCTTGCCCTTGAGGTGGGCTGCAACATCCTTTGACAGCATGATGACCAGATCGGCCATCAGGTTGGCCGCAACGATATCGGCCCGTTCCGAAAGGCCCTTGGTGAGGTCGCCCTCCATCGTCCGGATTTTGGAACCCAAACCGTTCAGCTCCACATTTTGCTGTGTCACGTCGACGGCAACGGGATCGATGTCCACCGCCAGCACAGTCTTGGCTCCCAAAAGGGCCGAAGCGATGGAGAGAATTCCCGATCCGCACCCCACATCCAAAACCGCGTCCGCGCCGGGCTCGAGATAGCGTTCCAGAAATTTGACGCAGAGAGACGTCGTCGGGTGGCTCCCCGTCCCAAAGGCCATTCCCGGATCGATTTCGATCACCAGCTCATCGCCTGTTTTCTCGTAATCTTCCCAGGTCGGTTTGATCACGATCCGATCTGAAATTTTCGCAGGCTTAAAGTATTCCTTCCAGTTGTCCTTCCAGTCGGAATCATCGACCAGTTTCCACTCCGGGTCGAGCCCCTTTTCCCTGAGCCGCTCCAGGATGACCTGGCTTTCTTCGTCGTCTTCCAGATAAAAGGTGACGCTGGTTTTTATGTTTTCAAAGTCCATGAGGGATTCGTCGACGTAATCCCAGTCATAGGAATTCTTCTTCTCCATGAGCTCCTGAAAATCCCGGGCGTCGGAAACAGCAAAACCCGCTATACCCATATCCATGAGAATACAGGTAAGCGGGTCGATCCCCTCTTGTGTCGTATAGATTTTTACTTCAAGATATCGCATTTGCAATGCCTCCACTCTGCGACCGTTACGATTTAAAAATCTCCTTCATCGTGTCGGCAAACTTTTTCTTTTTGGAATACCCTTCCGTATTCAGGGATTCTCCCAGCTTGCTGATCAGTTTTTTCTGCTCTCCCGTAAGCTTTGTCGGCACCTCTAAGGTGACCTTTACATACAGATCGCCTACCTTTGAAGTCCGAAGGGACTTGATTCCCTTGCCCTTAAGGCGGAATACCGTTTCAGGCTGCGTGCCCGCAGGAATTTTATAGGAGACCTTCTCTTTCAGCGTCGGAACGATGATATCGTCCCCCAGCGCGGCCTGACTGAAGGTGATCGGCATCTCCAGCCATAAGTCGGTACCCCTTCGTGTAAACAGCGGGTGCGGCTGTACGGCTACGACGACGTAAAGGTCGCCGCTCGGACCGCCATTGGAACCCGGTTCTCCCTGGCCCTTGATGGAAATTACGGAATCGTTATCGACGCCGGCCGGAATATCGACGGATATGGTCACGGTCTTTCTGACCTTTCCCGTACCGCTGCAGGTATGGCACGGCTTTTCGATTACCTCGCCGGTGCCGCCGCATTTATCGCAGGGCTGAACATTGGTGAACTGACCGAAGGGCGTCCTCTGAGTCGTACGGATTTCTCCCGAGCCGTTGCATTTCGAGCAGGTAACCTTATCGGAGCCCTTCTCCGCTCCGGTGCCGTTGCAGCTCTCACAGGGCACGTATTTATTGATCTGAATCTGCTTCTTCGTACCGAAGGCAGCTTCTTCAAAGGTGATGCTGACGCTTTTTTGCAGGTCCTGACCTTTTCTTGGTCCGTTTCTCCTCCGTCCGCCCGACTGGTTGAACCCGCCGCCGAACATTCCGCCGAAAAGATCGCCGAAAATATCTTCAAACCCGCCGCCAAAGCCTCCTCCGAAGCCTCCGCCGCCGAAACCGGCGTTGGGGTCCACCCCCGCATGGCCGAATCTATCGTATTTATCCTTTTTCTGAGGGTCGGAAAGAATGCTGTATGCTTCGTTTACTTCTTTAAATTTTTCTTCTGCGGCCTTGTCTCCAGGGTTGCGGTCCGGATGATATTCCATGGCCTTCTTTCGGAAAGCTTTTTTGATTTCATCTTCACTCGCTCCCTTTTTCAGCCCAAGGACCTCATAAAAATCTCTTTTTTCTGCCATCGCTGTAACCCTCTCTTATAATCACTTTTGCGGCACGCTCCCGAAGGGGCGCACCGCAAAATTATACCGCTATTTATTCTCTTCGTCAACTACCTCGTAGTCTGCGTCTACTACATTATCCGGTCTCGGCTGGGAATCCTCCTGAGCGCCGCCTCCCATGTTGCCCATGTTCGGATCAAATCCGCCCGCTCCTTCCTGAGCCTGCTGTGCCTGCTGGTACATCTTCGCGGAAATCGTGTGGAATTCTTCCGTCAGCGTTTCTGTCTTCGCCTTGATCTCCTCGATATCGTTGCCTTCCAACGCATGAGATAATGCTTCTCTGGCGCCGTTGATCCTGGATTTTTCATCCTCGCTCAGGCTTGCTTCAATATCCTTCAGAGATTTTTCGGTCTCATAGACGAGGGTTTCCGCTCTGTTTCTGACTTCGACCTCTTCCTTCTTCTTCTTATCCTCTTCCGCATACTGCTCGGCTTCCTTGATCTTCTGCTTGATATCGTCGTCGGAAAGCTTCGTCGAAGAAGTGATCGTAATCCTCTGCTCCTTGCCGGTACCCAGATCCTTGGCGCTTACGTTTACGATACCGTTGGCGTCGATATCAAAGGTAACCTCGATCTGCGGAATTCCGCGGGGTGCCGGAGGGATTCCCGAAAGCTGGAATCTTCCCAGGGTAATGTTCCCTGCTGCCATCTCTCTTTCACCCTGCATAACATGGATGTCTACTGCGGACTGATTGTCTGCGGCAGTGGAGAAGATCTGGCTCTTCTTTGTCGGAATCGTAGTATTTCTTTCGATCAGCCTTGTGGCAACGCCTCCCAAAGTCTCGATGGACAGAGACAGCGGTGTTACGTCGAGGAGCAGCACGTCTTTTACTTCACCTGTCAGCACACCTGCCTGAACGGCTGCGCCGACTGCTACGCATTCGTCCGGATTGATGCCCTTAAACGGGTCTTTTCCGGTGATTTTCTTTACTGCTTCCTGTACGGCCGGAATTCTTGTGGAACCGCCCACCAGTATTACCTTGGCCAGGTCGTTGGTCGTAACGCCGGCGTCGGACATGGCCTTTCTCATCGGTTCGATGGTCTTTTCGACCAGATGTGATGTCAGCTGGTCAAACTTCGCTCTTGTGACGTCCATGTTCAGATGGAGCGGACCGTCTGCATTTACTGTAATGAACGGCAGGTTGATGTTTGTGGTCTGTGAGCTGGAAAGCTCCTTCTTTGCTTTTTCTGCCGCTTCCTTCAGTCTCTGGTGCGCCATCTTGTCTTTTCTCAGATCGACGCCGTTTTCCTTAGCAAAGCTGTCAGCGATAAAGTTGATCAGCACTTCGTCAAAATCGTCTCCGCCGAGCTTATTGTTTCCGTTGGTGGCAAGAACTTCAAATACGCCGTCGCCCAGTTCCAGGATGGAAACGTCGAAGGTTCCGCCTCCCAGGTCATATACTAAAATTTTGTGATGGTCGTGATCTTTGTCGAGGCCGTAAGCAAGAGACGCCGCCGTAGGCTCGTTGATAATTCTCTTAACTTCCAGACCTGCGATCTTACCTGCATCCTTCGTAGCCTGCTTCTGGCTGTCGGTGAAATATGCGGGAACGGTGATGACCGCCTCTGTGACCTTTTCGCCGAGATAGCTTTCCGCGTCGGCCTTCAGCTTTGCAAGGATCATCGCAGAAATATCCTGGGGTGTGTAAGACTTTCCGTCTATCTCAACCCTGTGGTCGGTCCCCATATGTCTCTTGATCGAAGCGATCGTTCTGTCCGGATTTGTGATTGCCTGCCTCTTCGCAGTCTCACCGACCAGTCTTTCGCCATTCTTTGCAAAACCCACCACAGACGGGGTGGTTCTGTTTCCTTCTGCATTCGTAATAACTACCGGTTCGCCGCCTTCCAAAACGGCTACGCATGAATTTGTTGTTCCAAGGTCAATTCCTATTACTTTACCCATCGTAAATATCCTCCTATTTTCTGTCTCTCAATCAATTTTCGGTATTTCTGCTTATTCCGCCACTTTTACCATGGACGGTCTGATTACTTTTTTATTCAGTAAATACCCCTTTTGCAATACCTGTATCACGTTTCCGCTTTCATGCTCTGCTGAGCTTCCGGTGAGTACCGCATGATGGTAGTTCGGGTCAAATGGCTCCCCTGTCGCGATTATCTCCTCAACTCCGCTCTTTTCCAGTACGCCCTTGAACTGTTTGAAGATCATATTCATACCTTCTGCAAAGCTCTCATTTTCGCCGCTGTGTTCCAGCGCTCTCTCAAAATTATCTATCACATCAAGCAATTCTACTACGAGTTTCTCGTTAGCATATGCATAAATGTCGCTTCTTTCTTTTTCCACCCGCCTCTTATAATTCTGGAAATCGGCGGCCAGTCTCAGATATTTCGCGTTAAGTTCCTCATCTTCTTTGGAGCCCGCTGTTTCCGATGCGCCATCCTCCTGCTTTTTCCCTCCGTCATCCGCGCCTCCCTCTGCAGCGTTCTTTTCTGCGCCTTCCGACGTATCAAGCTCCTTTTCCTTATCGATGTTCAGCGTATCGTCAGGTGCTTTTTTCTTACTCATCGTCCTCGTCTCCTCCCGTTAATTTAAATGTCTGGTTGATGTTCTCAGTAATGTATTCGATGATTGAGGTTACCTCATCGTACTTCATCCGGGTCGGGCCGATCACGCCCAGCTTTCCGACCAATTTTCCATTGATATGATACGTTGCCGTAATCAGGCTGCAATCTCTCATGGCATCCTCCGGATTTTCATTTCCGATGGTGATGATGACCCCATTTTCCCGATTCAGCAATACGTCCGTAAAATGCTTCTTCTTGTTGATCATTTCAAGAAATACTTTGGCCTTTTCAATGTCGTTATATTCCGGAATGGAGAAGATATTTGTGAGCCCATCCATGAACAACTCCACATTGAGCATATCCTCCAGGATGCTGATGAAATTCGGCCGGATCGTCTCAACCAAGCGGTTCATCGCTTCTATGTCGGTTTCGAAATTTTTGATAATATCAAGCTTCAAAATTTCGGAGAGCATCTTCCCTTTATAGTTATACGTCATGACCTTTGAAAGCAAAGTAAGGTCCTCTTCCGTATACGGCACCTTCATCTTGACCGCCGTATTGGAGACCTTGCCGCTTTCCGTCACGAGCATCAGAATTACCGTCGAATCGTCTACCGGAACAAAGTTGATATATTTCAGCTGGTTGGCTTCCTGATTCGGCGTGATTGCAAAGGAAGTCAGGTTGGTGAGCTCTGAAAGCAGACTTGCCGCACGCTGAATCGTCTTTTCCAATTCTGTGACGTTTTTCGTAATCTTTTCCGAGATGACCCTTTTTTCGTCCTCCGGAAGCTCGTATTTCTGCATCAGGTTGTTGACATACAGCCGGTACGCCTTGTCTGACGGCACCCTTCCCGCAGAAGTATGAGGATGTGTCAAAAACCCCATCTCTTCCAGGTCCGACATCTCATTCCTGATCGTAGCGGGACTGATTCCCATATCCAGCTTCTTGGAGAGGGTCCTCGATCCGATGGGTTCAGCGGAACGGATAAAATCTCCTACGATCGCTTGCAGTATTCTCAGTTTTCTTTCCGATAAATCCATCTCTATCACCACTTTTCAACGATTTCCATTTTGCTGTGATTTTGTTGTTAGCACTCTTAACCAGTGAGTGCTAATTCATAGTTTTAATTTAACACTGTTGTTCTTTATTGTCAACAGTGTTTTAAAAAATATTTTAAAAATTTTTCCAGCACCTGTCTCAAAAAAAATGATATAATAATCGCATAAATTTGAAAGGAGCTGCGATCATGAAGAGCAAAGTTGTCATTACCATCGCCAGACAGTTTGGAAGCGGAGGCAGGGAAATTGGAGAAAAACTTGCCGGTAAACTCGGGATTCCATTTTACGATAAGGCGCTGATCCACCTTGCTGCAAAGGAAAGCGGCATCGACGAAGATTTGTTCGATTTTGCCGATGAAAAATCCTTCCATAATTTTTGGAACGCTTCCCCCGGAAGCGCAGGCTTTTACGGGAACAGAATCTCCCTGTTCAATGAAATGCCCATGAACGACAGACTGTTTCTGATCCAATCCAATATCATCAGAAAGCTTGCCGAAAACGGCTCCTGTGTCATTGTGGGACGCTGTGCGGATTACATTCTGAGGGACGACAGCCATACCGTCTCTGTTTTCATCCATTCCACCGAGCAGGACAGACAGGAGCGTCTGGTCCACAACTACGGCATCGCTGAAAAGGACGCGAAAGACGCCATGATAAAGACGGACAAAAAACGGGCGGCCTACTATAATTACTATTCCGGCGGGAAATGGGGCCGGGCGGATAACTATGACCTGTCCATCAACTCCAGCGCCTCGGGAATCGACGGCGCTGTGGATCTGATCATAACCCTCGCCGAATTAAAGCAAGGGGACGTAAAATAATCCACCGGTACAGCGTATCCATAAACGATTGATACCCTTTTACCACGGCCGGCCTTGAGAACAGCCACAGGGACAGCGCGGCAGCGGCGGCCAGGATCAGATAGGACAGGACATCCTGCCCAAAGAAGGTTTTGAAGTATTTTATGACGTACCGAACAACGATGTGAAGCACGTAAATCGCCATCGTGTTCTGCCCGACTGCGACGAGAAACGTCCTGCCCTTCGGCACGAGATTGAGAAAGACGAAGATCCACGCCCCTGAAAGGACCAGGATCACTGCCCTGATCGCAATTCCCCGATACCAGGACAGACCTGTAGCCCCATAGGACGCTTTCATGTAGAGCGCCGACAGCGGCAGCAGGTGGAAATAAGCGATGGAGACACAGACGGCGAGAAGGATCACCAGGACGAAGATCCCCGCCGCCTTGGGAACGTTCCGGACTCTTTCGATCCATTCTTCTTTGAAATAGTAGCCCAGCAGAAAGAACGGAAGAAAACTGAAGGTTCTGCCCAGGGACAGCGTGGAGTCCAAAAACGGAATAAAGCCTGCCGCCAGCGATATTACAACGCTGACAGGCAGGATATTTTTTATTCTTACCAGATCCTTGATCAGAAAACGGTAGACGAACAGCGTCAGTAAATACCAGAGCGCCATGGTCGGCAGGGTGTAATCGAGATGCGCCCTGCCAAAAATGAGATACCGGATCAGAAACATGATCGGCATCAAGATCAGATAGGGAAACAGAAATGTCTGAAACGCGGTGGCTCTGCACTTCTCAAGGTTTTTTGAGAAGTAACCGGATACGAAAAGGAAGCCCTGCATAATATAGGAAAACGAAATCGTATAGATCACCCCGCCGACAGTGGCCGGGGCGAAGGAACCGCTCATTCTGCAGTAATGTGCAATCACCACAGAAAAGATTAAAATCGCTTTTATGTTGTCGAAAAGATAGTTTCTCTCCCTCATTCTTCCCTCATCGTTTTGCCCATCCAAAGGACGTCTTGACTGCTTTTTCCCATCCGTTCAGCAATTCTCTGCGCACCTCGGCTTCCATCTCCGGTGTAAACGCTCGGGACATCTGCCAGTTTTCCAGGACTTCTTCCCTGTCCTTCCAATAGCCTGTCGCAAGACCGGCAAAATATGCGGCTCCCAGAGCTGTCGTCTCAACCGATGTGGGCCGCTTGACCGGCACGTTGATAATATCGGCCTGAAACTGCATTAAAAAGTTGTTTGCACAGGCACCGCCGTCCACCTTTAAGGAGGTCAGCCTGATTTTGGAGTCCTCTTCCATGACGGTCAGAACGTCGCTGGACTGATAAGCCAGGGACTCCAGCGCCGCCCTTACGATATGAAATTTATTTGCACCCCGGGTCAGTCCGACGATCGTTCCTCTTGCATAAGGGTCCCAGTAAGGAGCCCCAAGGCCGACAAAGGCCGGGACCAGGTAGACCCCGTTCGTATCCGTCACCTGGTTTGCCATCCACTCGGAATCGGAAGCCGTTTCGAGAAGCTTCAGCTCGTCGCGCAGCCATTGGATCGCAGCTCCGGCAACAAAGACGGAACCCTCCAGGGCATAGTGGACCGTTCCGTTCATTCCCCAGGCAATAGTGGTGATCAGCCCGTTCTCGGAAAATACCGGCGCGGTTCCCGTATTCATCAGAAGGAAACAGCCGGTGCCGTACGTGTTCTTTGCCTCTCCCGCCGTAAAGCAGGCCTGACCGAACAGGGCGGCCTGCTGGTCCCCTGCCGCTCCGGCAATCGGGATTTCTCCGCCGAAAATGGTGCCGTCGGTCACGCCGTAAATCTCGCTGGACGGCCTCGGTACAGGGAGAATGCAGCGGGGGAGATTGAGTTCATCCAGGATGTCCTGATCCCATTCCAGGGTATTGATATTGAACAGCATCGTCCGGGAGGCGTTGGAATAGTCCGTGACATGCACCCTTCCCATGGTCAGCTTCCAGATCAGCCAGGTCTCTATCGTTCCGAACAGGAGCTCCCCTGCTTCTGCCCGTACTCTCGCACCCTCTACATTTTCCAGCATCCAGCGGATCTTCGTTGCGGAAAAATAGGCGTCGATGGGCAGTCCTGTCTTCCGGCGGAACGTCTCGGACAGTCCCTTCTCCTTCAGGGAATCGCAGTATTCGGCCGTCCGCCTGCACTGCCACACGATGGCGTTGCAGATCGGCAGTCCCGTCTTCTTATCCCAGATCACAGTCGTCTCTCTTTGATTGGTGATACCGATGGCTTCGATATTCTGAAACCCTGCGTTGGCTTTATACATCGCCTCCTGGGCTACGCCGACCTGGGTAGACCAGATTTCCATAGCGTCATGCTCCACCCAGCCCGGCTTGGGATAGATCTGAGTAAATTCCTTTTGGGCGGAACTGACGATCTCCCCTTTCTTGTTGTATAAAATACAGCGGGAGCTGGTCGTTCCCTGATCCAGTGCCATGATATATTTTTCCATATCATAAATTCCTTCCGACGATAGAACTATAAATCCCTTCTGCAATCCGCGTCATAAATTTCTTTCAGCGATCCGATTATTAATCCAGTCTCTTTACCTGCCGTTTTTTCTGATCTGTTCCTTCTGCTCCGGGGACTTCCAACGCAGGCATTCCCATGGAAAT
>CAMJRV010000027.1 GCA_946408315.1 uncultured Bacillota bacterium
GGATAAAAAACTGACAAATGAGGTCGGCGCACCGGTTGCCGACAATGAAAACTCCATCACCGCCGGTCCCCGGGGCCCCGTGGTGATGCAGGATGTATGGCTGATGGAGAAAATGGCCCACTTCAACCGCGAGGTCATTCCGGAACGCCGTATGCACGCCAAGGGCTGGGGAGCCTACGGCAATTTCACCGTCACAGGTGACATTTCACAGTTCACCAAGGCCAAGGTGCTGCAGCCCGGAGCAAAGACCGACGTATTCGTCCGCTTCTCCACAGTTGCAGGCGAACGAGGCGCCGCAGACTGCGAAAGGGACATCCGAGGCTTTGCCTGCAAGTTTTACACTGAGGAAGGCAACTGGGATCTGGTTGGAAACAACACGCCTACCTTCTTCATCCGCGACGTACATAATTTTTCCGACTTAAACCGCGCCGTCAAGCGCGATCCCCGTACCGGACGCCGTTCCGCCCAGAACAACTGGGATTTCTGGACGCTGCTGCCCGAAACATTCCACCAGCGGACCATCGTCATGTCGGATCGCGGGATTCCCGCCTCCTTCCGTCATATGCACGTTTTCGGAGAGCATACCTTCAGCTTCTACAATGAAAACAACGAACGGGTATGGTGCAAGTTCCACCTGCATACCCAGCAGGGCATCAAGTGTCTGTCCAACGAGGAAGCCGCTGAGATCAACGGGATGGACCGCGAGTACCACGGCAAGGACCTTTACGAAGCGATTGAACGGGGCGACTATCCACGCTGGAAGATGTCCGTTCAGATCATGACGGAGGAACAGGCAAAGAACCACTACGAGAATCCGTTCGATATCACAAAGATCTGGCGTCATAAGGAATTCCCGCTGATCGAGGTGGGCGTTCTGGAACTCAACCGCAATCCCGAAAACTATTTTGCGGAGGTGGAGCAGTCTGCGTTCACCCCTGCTCATGTGGTGCCCGGCATCGGCTTTTCTCCCGACCGTTTCCTCCAGGGGCGTCTGTTCTCCTATGGCGACGCGCAGCGTTACCGCCTGGGCGTAAACCACAATCAGATACCGGTCAACCGCGCCCGGGTCGAGGTCAATGAGTACCACCGCGACGGAGCGATGCGGGTGGATGGAAACTACGGCGGCATTCCTGCCTATTCCCCCAACAGCTACGGATACTGGACGGCCCAGCCTGAGGTTGCGGAGCCTCCTCTGGAGATCGAGGGTGCGATGTGGCGTTACGATCCTAAGGACGACCCCACCGACGACAATTTCCGTGCCGGCGGCGACCTGTGGAGAATCCTGACCGAGGAGAAAAAACAGATTCTCATCGGAAACACGGCGGCCGACATCGCTCCGGTAACCGTCAACATCAAGTACCGCCACGCGGTCCACTGCTATCTGGCCGATCGGGAATACGGCGAGCGCATGACCGAGGCTCTCGGTCTGAGCCTGGAAAAGGTGAAGGAACTCGCCAAGCTGGACAACAGGGGCCTGATCGAAGCCACACTGTCTCCGGACATGTAAAAAATCACAAAGGAAGGTTCTTCTCTCATGAAGCAACTGCGAAATACCAGGCAGAGACAAATCGTGCTGGATACCGTTAAGGCCCACAGCGATCATCCTTCTGCCGATCAGCTCTATCTGGACGTGCGGGCGCTTGATCCGAAGATCAGCCTGGGAACGGTCTACCGCAACCTGAAGGTTTTATCGAAACGCGGTGACATTCAGCATATCAACGTATCGGGAGTCGAACGCTTTGA
Source organism: uncultured Bacillota bacterium (assembly GCA_946408315.1). GTDB lineage: Bacteria > Bacillota > Clostridia > Peptostreptococcales > Anaerovoracaceae > Anoxybacterium. The sequence continues at coordinate 1,744 of CAMJRV010000027.1, forward strand.
CTGGCGCTGCGACCCTCACGCTCATCTGATCTGCACCGAATGCGGTTCCCTGTGCGACGCGCCGCTGCCCTATGATACGAAGCTGGACCAATTGCTGTCGGAGCAGACCGGATATGAGATCTCCTTTCATCGAACCGTCTTTGAAGGGCGCTGCCCGGCTTGTGTCAAAGGCCGGAAATAGCGAAACTATAATAAACGGAACTATAATAGGCAGACTATACAAGTATTTTATGTATGGTCTGCCTATTATTCTTAAGGTCCGAAACGAATCTTCACCAAGTAACTAATATGGTTAAGTGTTCCTACTCCTGTAACACATTATAATATCAGGAAATATACTGATTTATCAATAGTTAAGGGGGCCTTTACCCATGGTGCAAAAGTTTAACTTCAACGAACAGTGCATTACATACAGCCAAATGAACATGATCTCTAATGCAAGATTATTCTGGAGAAGATATACGACATGGATCAGAGTATATTTAATCAGCAGATATCTGGGATTAGGAACGGAAGAAGAAGCCTTTGACAGAATGTATTTTGAAACTTCCGGGATAGGAAACTTTCTGCAGATTTTATTCGAACTTCAAAGCTCAAATGAGATTTCTCAACAACTGAGTCAAATTACGATTTCTTTACGCGACCTCGTTACAGCTCAATTTCAAGGAGATACGGAAGCGATGAATCAAAGCGTTGATCGTTTATACCAAAACGCTGAGAATTTCGCAGTACTCCTATCTACAATTAATCCTTATATAAATGAAGCAGAGTGGAAAAATATGATGAATTTATATATTCAGTATACCATTCAGCAAGCAAATTCTTTTGTAACCGGAAACTACAGTGAGGATATAGAATTATTCAGGCGTCTTACAGAGCTGACGGACAGAATGGGAGAGATCTTTGCAGAGTCCATTTATAACTATATCAATTCCGGAGCGCAAGTCATACCATTGGACGATCAGCAGTGTGTTACACTGGAACAGATGAATCAGATCTATATCATCAGAATGTTTTGGTTTGAACTCGTGACCTGGACCAGAGCTTATATGCTAAGCAGATATTTAAAAATCGGAAATGAAAATGAAATAATGGCTCGGTTAAGACAGGTTCCTGAAGAATATGTAGGAACTCTGAGACAGATATTTGGTGAAGGGATCGAACCTTCCCTTCAGCTCATCAACGAATATATTGATTTGATCGACGCTTTAATTACTGCCCAAATTGAAAACGACACGGAAGAAATCGATAGAATCGTACAGCTTTTATATCAGAATGCCGACCAGAGAGCAGCTGTAGTAGCTTCAATCAATCCTTATTGGGATCAAAACGAATGGGAGAATCGATTGCGCAATCACGTCAGCTATACGATTGATGAATCTGTAACCTTGCAAACCGGTGATTATGCAAGAAATTTAGATGTATTCAGGGCGCTGTTGGATCAGGCGGAAAGCGCCAGCGGTTATTATGCAAGAGGCATTTTTAGATACATTACGAGCCAACAGATGCAAATTCAGAAGTTAATTAAAACTTATGTCGGCAAATAACAAAGAGGCAAGCCTTTCAATATAGGGCTTGCCATTTTGTTAGCTTAGGTGCTATTGATCTCTGGCCGGAAACTACCGTTCAAAATATTCTTTCCAGGCGGGAAGCATTCTCATGGCATCCTCAGCCTGCTTCGCAGCCGCCTTTTCGTCAAAGCCCTGCGTTCTGACGATAAATTCCGTCATACCGGCCTTCTTTTCTTCAAAGGATTGCATGGTGCCGTCGGGCCTCGCGCAATAGACGCAGTAATCTTTCTCCGGGTCTCCCCCGGCAAAGTCGGCGGCCTCCTTCATCGGCATACCGCAAGCAATACAAGTTTTCATTTTCATTACCTCCTGTGTTCAGAATTGAATCAAATTCAAAAATGTTGATGTGAGTTCCGGACCGTACCGCAAAAGCAGCGGACCTTCCGGGGAAAAGGAGTCCTTATTCTGCAGGTAATAATGGACCAGCCCCAGCCAGGTGTTGAACGCCATATGGGAGGGAATTGCCTTTACCGTCCGATTTTTTATTTCCCGATCCAGTACCTGACTGAAATGATAGGCCGCCGTCGTCTGAAGGCCTGCCAATATGGTCTGGGCATCTTCGGGAAGCAGGCTCTTTTCCGTGATGAGGCGGATATAAAAGTCCTCATACCGGCTCAGTATATCCAGATGCGACTTGAGCAGAGCTTCCATATCGCCGCTTTTTTCCGTCAGTTCATGCAGTTCAAGTCCCAGCCGGTCGGCAAAATCCTGGGTCAGGCAGGTCAGAAGTTCGTTCAGCGTCGGAAAGTGAACAAATACCGCCCCGTGAGATATTCCGGCCTCTTTGGCAATGGCGGCGGTGGCAGCGGTAAAGCCCTGGGCGGAATAGACCTGATACGCCGCTTCCATAATCCTCCTTCTCGTATTCTCCTTTTGAAGCTGCCGTTTCGACTCCATAGCGTGACTCCTTTTCATTATATGAGTAACAACTCACTGAGTTTATACTCATTATAAGATGCTGATTCCGATCTGTCAAGCAGAATAATTCCTCTTCACCTGCTTTTTCTTTTATTTTTCCCGTTCCAACTGAAAGGTCACGCGCCAGTTTCCTTCCGTCCTCATGCCGGCGGTAACAAAATTGCCGTACAGCTTGTATGCTGCAATTTCTTCTGCCGGGATATCGAAGACAGATTCGTGATAATCAACTCTGCCGGACTCTCCGGAACTGATGAAGTAGAGGCCATAGGCCTCATTGACGTCGTTGCCCTCCGCATCCTTCAAATAGAAGAAACCGTGGTTATCGTTTTCCAGGCGATTGGGAACAGCCGTCTGAACGTGAAGCCTTCCGTCAATATATCCGATCCCCGTCAGATCAATCCCATCTACGGGAAATTCCTTCATCGGCTGCCCAGGGACAAGGGTGTCCGCAGAAGATTCGTTCCAATGCTTTTCGTAGTACATTCCGCCGCCGCCGGACGCCGCCACTGTTTGCACCCTACCTCCTGCCGTGAACGACGGGAGGTCCACCGGGATCTCGATATTCTCATAATAATTCTTATGGCTTAAAAATTCCCTTACGGAAAACGTTATTTTATCTCCCTCCATATTTCCGCTTCCCTGCTCCTGGATCATAATTAAGAAGGTCGCTGTCTTCGTCGCCTCATCATACTCCACAAGACGGCAGGATGCAGAACTGTCAAAAGCCCTGTTGATAGAATAGCTGTCATAAAGATCGGTCGAACTGTCGATACGATCTCCGGTCAGGTCCTGCATTGCAATATAGATTTCCGCGGTGTTTCCGTGGAGATAGGCGGATATCACTTCCATCCTGATTCCGTTATCATCATCGGATTTCTGAACAGGTATGAAAAATTGCGCCGCCCCCGGAGAAATCTGATACAGGGCATGATAGGCGAAATCCGACGTGGCTGCCAGTGTCGGAGCGGCCACGGAAATGCAAAGGCAGATCAGGCCGGCGGCCGCGACGGGTTTGGGAATCAGACGAAAGATTTTTCTTTTTCTGGTCTCCGCATCATGTGCGGACTTCAGAACCTGATCCATCAGCTCAGGATCTGGAAAAATCTGATGATTCATATGCATATACTTTTCCCTAAACATCACAATCCTCCTCCAAAATATTCCTCAGCATCGCTCTCGCCCGGGTGAGCTGCGTCCTCACCGTAGACTTTTTCCGGTCGAGGATTTTTCCGATTTCTTCAACCGACAGGTCCTCATAGTAGAACAGGTGAATCACCTCGCGATATTTGGGCGCCAATTGCTGCAGCTCATGATGGAGATCTGCGTCTTCCCGCGTTTCAAAGCAAGGGGCTTCCTCTAAATATTCCACCTTCCTTTTCCACCACGATCTCCAAAAATTTTTTGAGCAATTGATCGTCACCCGGATCAGCCACGCCTTGCGATGCTCCTCCGTCTGAAACAAGGGCCGCTTTTTGACGTATCGCAGAAACACTTCCTGAAAGACGTCGTCCGCGTCATTTTTGCTTCCCGTCCGGGCGAAAGCGAGACGGTAAACCATATTGGAATAAAATCTGATCACGTGATCCGGGCAATTATCTCCAAGCAACGGTTGTCGTTCCATTATCCGAATCCTCCTTTTATCATGAACACTCCTGAGAGATGGAAAAGGCTACAGGATTATTATAATATATAAAAAAGAATATATAAAAAAAATAGCGCGTAATCAAACACGCTATCGATGCTCTTTTTCTGCTACAGGATCGTCTTAAACGCAGGATAAATTTTCAGGTAACGGCTGTACAGCCGGTGATACCGCTCCGTATTCTCCGGATTCGGCATATAGCATACCCTTTCACAGGAATCGAGGAGCGAATTGACATAGGACGCGTAGTCCGGGATTCTGCCCTGCGCAACCAGGGCTGCCCCTGCGATTGCGGCGGCAGGCAGGTATTCCGCGCCGCTGTATACGGTGATCTTATGTCCCAGAACGTCTGCAAGAATCTGACACCACGCCGTCACCTTTGCACCTCCGCCGATCAGCGATATTTTCCGGGGCGTCCGTCCGATGCTCTCCAGTCCCTGGCGGATGGAGAAGGCGACGCCTTCCAGTACGCTCCCTGCCAGGTCTTGTCTGGTCGTTTCCGCCGTAATCCCAATGTAGCCGCCCTTGATATCCGTATCCATGACCGGAAAACGTTCGCCGACCAGGTAGGGGAGGAACAGTACTCCGTTGCTTCCGGCCACTCTTTGGGAAAGCAATCGGTTCAAATGCTCATATTTGTCCGCCGAATCGGACTCAGGGGCGAGAATTCCGCTGATCCACTTATGCACATTTCCCGCATTGAGGAACGGTACCACGTTGATATAAAGCCCCTTCTGCATGGCCGCCAGGTTGAAAACCTCCGGCTTTGCCATAATATCCGAAGCGACACAGGCAATCCAGCCCGAGGTTCCCAGATTGATGTTAAATTCCCCGTCATGGGCAATTCCGCTGGCAAGGGTCGTAGCCCCCGCGTCGCCGGTACCGGCGTAAACCGGGGTGCCCTCTGCAAAGCCCGTCTCTTCCGACGCTTTGAGAGTGACAGTCCCCACCGGTTCTTCCGCATAGCGGATTTCCGGCAGCTTCTCTCCATCCAGACCGATTTTTTCCATCCAGTCCAGATTCCAGCATTTTTTATGAATATCCATCAGTCCCGCCGTCGAAGCCGAAGTGACGTCTGTGGTGAATTGTCCCGTCAGCCTGGCATTCACATAATCCTTGGAGCTGATCAGAACCTTTTCCGCGGCATGGTAGAGAGCCGGCTCCTCTTCCTTCATCCAAAGCAGCTTTGGAAACGGCATAGAACCGTCGAAATGGTTTCCGGTGCTCGCCACAATCTCTTCCATGCCGATGCGTCCGGCAATCTCCCGGGCCTGGGCTTCCGCCCTGCCGTCAGAATAAAGAATCGCGTTGCAGGCGGGGCTCAAATCCCCCGCAACCGGGATCAAGTCCTGCATCTGACCGCTCATAGCGATCCCGCTCACCTCGCCGGGCTGCAAACCTTCCTCAAAAAAGTAATTTGAAATTTCACAGAAAGCGGAATACCAGTCCAGAGGGCGCTGCTCCTTATCATCTCCCCGAAACAGGGTTTCCAGGGTGACGCTTTTCTCCATGACACTCTTTCCGTCCGACGACATCAGCACCCCTTTTACCGCAGTCGTTCCGATATCATAAGTCGCAATATAACTCATTCTATCCTCTCACTTTCCTCTCACTTTTTCTACCGCTGCGGAAAGCCCCTCTATAAAAGAGGTCAGTTCCTCCTGGGAACGGTTCAGCTTCGCCATCATCGCCGTTCCGATGATCACGCCGTCAAAGCCGCTTTCCAGAAGCTGCGCCGCCCGCTCGGCGGTATTGATTCCGAAACCTGCGAATACCTTGATATCCGCATGCTTCTTTGCCCGGGCAAGAATTTCTTCATAGTCGGTCGTTTCCACCGACATTCCTGTGGGCCCCGCATAAAGCTGCTGATAAACCAAAGGGAACGCGTCGAAACAGGCTTCCTGCTCTTCCGGGTTCATTTCCGGATCGACAAAACCCATAACGTCGACGCCATACGGCCGAAGCTCCTCAAGCAGCTCCAGCCGCCGCTCAAGCGGAATGCCGGGGACCACGAAAGCGTCCGCCAGTCCGCGCTGTGCAAGCAATCGATAGAATCCCGAATCAATCAGATCTTCCTGATATGCCATGATCCAGATGGGAGCATTCACCGCAGCCCTTATTTTCTCCCAATAACCGAGATCTGTCTGTATGGTAAGGTCCACAAGGGAATGGGCGTTCCGGATCACCTCGCCGTCCGCAGCCGGATTTCGGGACGGATATCCGATCTCAAAGATATCCAGTCCTGCCTCTTCACAGCCTGTCAGCAGGGGCAGGAAGCCCTCCTTTTCGGGAAAACCGGCCAGCAGATAGCCGACGGAAAGCTTCTCCCTTTCAAGATAAATGCGATTTCGCTCTGATGCAAGTTTTTTCATTTCGCGTCACCACGGCCAATCTTCTGAACAACCACCGCCAGAATGATGATGCATCCCGTAAGCAGGTCCTGCATGAAGGTAGGAACTTGCATAATCGTAAGGCCGTTTGCCAGAATTCCAAGAATCGCAGCCCCCACGAAGGTTCCCCAGATATTCGGGACCCCTTCCTTAAAGACGGTCCTCCCGAGGAATGCGGCCGCATACGCCTGAAGGAACAGTCCGTCCCCTCCCGTAGGATGAGCGGAGCCCAATCTGGAAGCCATCAGAACTCCCGTCAAGGCCGCCAGCGCCGCGCATAATGCAAAGGCCATATTTTTATGAAACGTCACAGGAATCCCTGAGATCTGGGACGCCGTTTCATTGCCGCCGATGGCGTAGAGCTTTCTCCCAAAGGAGGTGTGCCGCATGACGAACCAGAAAAGCACGGTCAGAAAAATCATGATCAGTGACAGCAAAGGCAGGCTGAACAAGCTTTTCGTCCCGATAAAGGTGAAGCTTCTCGGAATGTTCTCAAAAATGGTGGCGCCGCCGGTAAACCAGAAGGTAAAGCCCCCGAGGATCGTGCTCATGGCCAGCGTCGTAATGAAAGAGAGCACCCGGAACTTCGTTACGATCCAGCCGTTTAAAAGCCCGATCACAAAGCATATGGCTACCGGGAAAACAAAGCACAGGAGCATCGGCATACCTGACACAGCCATCCTTGCCGCCACCACGCCTCCAAGGCTTGCCATAGCGCCTACAGAGAGGTCGAACTCCTCCACCGACATGACGAGAGTAGCTCCCAGCGCGATGACGACGAGGAGCGAAATCTGCCTCGTGATATTGATAAAGTTTCCGAATGTAAAGAAGGCGTCAAAGCTCAGAATACTAAATGCAATAACGATGATAATACCGGCGAAAATGGTGCCGTATGCCCTCATAAAGTCGGCAAGCTTTCTATTTTTATCCATAATTTATTCCCCCAATCAGTCAGCATAACAGCAGGCAAGCACCTGCTCCGCCGTTAACCCGTCGTTTGCAAAAAGTTCCTTCGTCTTCCCGCCTGCCATAATCAAAACGTTATCCGCCACCTCAAGCATTTCCTTCAGATCGGAGGAAACGAATACCACGGCATTTCCATCGTCGGCCCTCTTGCGCAGAAGCTTATGTATCTCCTGCCGGGTCTTTACGTCCACCGCCTGGGTCGGCTCGTCACACAGCAACACCTTCGGCTCCGACAACAGCGCCTTTGCAAAGACCACCTTCTGCTGATTGCCTCCGGAGAGCTGCAAGACCGGCTGCTTCGGTCCTTCCGTCTTGATGCTCAGTCTGTCGATCTGATCCCGGGCATCGCTGACTTCCTTCTTCTCATCGACCACCCCAAAGCGCGCATAATGATCTATCGTTGAAAGTACAATATTCTGTTTTACATTCAGTGAGCCGACCAGGGCTTTTCCCCTTCTGTCCTCACTGATCAGCACAACGCCCTGTTTCAGAGAGTTGGCTGGGGAAGCTTTCCCCACCGGTTTATGATCGATGGCAACCGTCCCGCCCGCGACGGACCGGTGACCGTAAACACATTCCAGCAGCTCTGTCCGTCCGCTGCCTCCAAGGCCGAAGATGCCCAGAATCTCTCCCGCGCGGGCGTTAAAGCTGGCATCCTTTATGATCCCGTCTCTGGACGAGAGATGTGCCACATCCAGCCGACTGCCTCCGAATTGCCGCGCCGTCTTCATCTTTTCGCTGACCCAATTATCGGTCATCATTGAAATAATCTGCTCTTTATTCACATCTGCCGTCTGTACCGTATTCACCAACTGTCCGTTTTTAAATACCGTGATGCGGTCTGTGAGTCGAAAAATTTCATCCATCCGGTGAGTTACGTATAGGATAGAAGTGCCTTTTTTCTTAAGCCCCTCGATGGTTTCAAACAGCATCTCCGCTTCCCGGTCCGTAAGGGAGGCTGTCGGTTCGTCGAGAATCAGCAGCCTAGATCGCGTCATCATCGCCCTGACGATCTCCAGCATCGTCTTCTGTGGAGGGGTCAGCAAGGCTGCGGGGATATTTAAATCGATGTCGATACCCAATTCCTCCATTACCGCCGTCACCCTCTGCTTCATCTTTTTCCAGTCGACGGCAACGCCTCCCTTCTTTTCGTAGGGGAGACCGAGAAACACGTTTTCGATCCCATTAAAAGAAGGAACCAGATTCCTGTCCTGATGGATTACGTTGATCCCCAAATCCCGGCTCTGACAGGGGTTATGAATCTCAGCCGGATTGCCTTCCCAGAGGATTTCGCCGCTGTCAAGGCGGTATACTCCTGTCAAAATTTTAATCAGGGTAGATTTTCCCGCGCCGTTTTCTCCGACAAGCCCGAGAACTTCCCCGTTTTCTATCTCAAAATCAATATCCTTCAGTGCATAGATACCGCCAAACTGTTTGCACAGTTTTTTTGTCTGCAAAAGCATTCTCATCACTCCCTATATCGAAGTAGGTTCCGGTACCCCCGAAACCTACTTCATTTTGCGACTCCTTCTGGGACTCTACTCTTTTGTTATGATGGTGGCAGGCGCGTACTGCTCGCCCTTTGTGATTTCTTCACCGTTGAACAGCTTCGTCATTTCAGTCACGACGATTTCCGCCATTCCTTCAAAGTTCTGCGCTACGGTTGCTTTCAGGTTGGTTCCCTGATTGATCATCTCGACAGCCTGGCTGTTTCCGTCCACGCCTACGACCATGACCTCATTTCTCCCCGCATCCTGCAAAGCCTGTGTCGCTCCGATAGCCGGTTCGTCCCATGCACACCATACTGCGGTGATGGAATCCTTGCCCGAGTTGGAGAGGATCAGGTTCTCCATTACCTTCCGGGAGTTTTCGATCGGTCCCGGCACCTCGATGTGCTGTTCCGTGATCAGTTTAATATCGGGATAGTCCTTTAAAATCGTGTCAAATGCGGTGCATCTCTTCGCTACGCCCGGATGAGGACGGTGAGTCAGCGCGATGACCGTTCCCTTGCCTCCCATGAGATCGTCAAAGAGATACTTGGTAATCATTTCACCCATCGCCGCGTTATCGCTGGTCGCATTTACCATCATGCCGTCGACAAATCCGCTGTCGCAGCCGAACACCGGGATTCCGGCGTCAAAAGCACTCTGAAGCTGAGTCGCCACCTGAGTGGGGTCTGCGCTGACCAGTACGATGGCGTCTGCCTTCGACGAAACCGTATCTTCGATCCTGCTGGCAAGCTGAGCGAAGTCACCTTTCGTATCGACGACGGTAACGACCATTCCCTGCGCTTCCATCCCCGCTTTCATTTCCTCGACCATCTGATTTGTCGTGACCGAGCTGAGATAAGGGGTGAGCAGAGAGACCTTTTTCCCCGAAGGTCCGTTTGATTCATCGGAAGATGAATCGCCGCCGGACGAAGCCCCGCCTCCGCAGGCAACCATCGAGAAAATCAAAACTCCTGTTAAAACCAACATTAAAAATCTTTTCATTTTTTTCCTCCTCCTGATTGAAACATTTATTCTGCTATTTCACGAGCAGTATCCAGACTCGTTATGAATACGTCCAGATATCCGCTCGACAACGCCGCCTTGATGGCTTCCACCTTGCTCTGACCAATCGCCAGGGCGATGGTTCTGCTTTTTTTCAACTGTCCCAGTGTCACGCCGATCGACCTTTCATTCAGTTCCGTCTCGATCATCTTTCCCTGCGCGTCCAAATAGGACGTACAGACAGACGCAACGGCTCCCGCCTCTTTCAGCCTCCTGATATCCTCATTATCCAGGGTGCCTGCCTTCACCGTAGAGGAGTTCATATTGAGCTGGCCGATCCCTACAATCGTCACATCACAGGAAGCGCCCTTCTGAAGTACGGCAGCGATTTCAGGTTCCCGGACCAGAATATCGCGCGACTGCCTGCCCTGCACGATGACAGGCGCGTTCAGGACATAACAGCGCCCTCCCGAGCATTCCGCCAGACGCTGGGCGATGACATTCGCGTGCCAGCTGGCGCTGATGGCGCCCATCCCGCCTACCAGAGGAACGAACTCCAGACCCCTGCGGTTCAGGCATTTGATGGAGCTTGCCAGACTGCTTATGGTTCGGCCGCTCATCACGCCCACGCGGTTATGGTCCATAATGTAGGCGTCGATGCAATCCGCCGCCAGCCTGCCGAATTCCTCCAGCTCACTGTTCGAATCTCCCGCCTTGCCTGTGTTCAGAACCAGCGCATCCTTCAACCCGTAACGCTCCATCAGGATGCGTTCCAGCCTTGTTTCATCCAGAAACGGGTTGTTGATTTTGATTGAGACGACATTGTTGTTCCGGGCATTCGACAGCATACGGCTTATCTGAGGACGGGAAATCCCAAGCTGGGATGAAATTTCCTTTTGGCTCAGGTTCTGCTCATAATACAGCTGACAAACCTTCAGAGTCATTCTTAAATTATCGGTAATGGCCATAGGTTCCTCCCTTTGCACATTTGTTCAATACCGCAATTTTGTTCAGCTCCATATTATCACCGTAAGATTTCAGAGTAAACTGTTTTTTCACTGCAAGCCGTCGAAATTAATTTCAACATAAAAAGAACGCTGAATTTCAGCGTCCTTCGTATTGGATCATCGC
>CAMJRV010000028.1 GCA_946408315.1 uncultured Bacillota bacterium
CCCCTCCGGAAAATGAAGTTATATTTTACCGACAGGCAGGTCTCCTGGCTCGCGCCTTTATTTATCGCCTTCCCAGCAACAGCCAGTGGCATAATGATAAATAAATCTTTTGATGGCGCTCACAGTAACGGGGGTTGTGCAGGACTCACACCTGCTTCCCTTTTCATTACTTACGTAAACCTGTCAATACTTCCTTATTTTATTTTGAACCGGCATCCTGCCACTTTGAAGGATATCCTGCTATTCAGCCGCAGGGCACAATTCCCTGCTATATGGCTTGATATCAAGCACGGGAGTTCCATCCAGCATGTCTACTCCTTCAAAAGTCAGGCAGCGGCCTTCTTTTTTAACAAATCGGACAATCGACATACCGATACCGTTTGGACGGTTGGGTGATCTGGTGGAAAACACACCCATCCTTTGATTGTTCCTGCGGGACAGCGTTGTCAACTGATACCCTTCGGACTTATGAAAGTGGAACAGCACGACGCCGTATTCACCCTCCTTAATATCGGCAATCCCTTCCTTGTATTCCTCAAAAATTTCAATGACAGCTATCGACTCTGGTGAAAGTATACCTTGTTTGGGAACGGCTGACTTTTCCTTGTGGGGGGATTGGATATAACCGATCGGTTTCATTAAAATTTCCATAAGCCTCCTCCTTTGCGTTTAACGCTTCATCGATGGCTGCGCTCATACTCGGCGATATTATCAAACATTTTATACAGAAGACGCCTTGCGGTTTCGCGTTCATCATCCGTAAAATCCTTTGCCAGGATGCGGTTCAGGCCCTTAAATACCTCGTGAAACTCCTGCTCAAAATCCCTGGATTTTTCCGTTATATATACGATCTTTTTACGCGCATCCGCAGGATCTTCCGCTCTGTAGACATAGCCCTCATCCTCAAGCTTCTTCAACGCTCTCGCTGTGTTCGCCTTGTTGATGTTGAGAATTTCGCTCAATTCCTCCTGCGTAATTCCATCATAATTGAACAACAATTGGGTCAGAAATGCCCATTGTCCCTGTCCGATGCGATAATCCCTGATGTTCCTTCCAATGTACGTCTGGCTGTAACGATAAATTATGTCAAGAAAACGACTGATTCAGCTGACTGTATGGAAGTTAAAACACTAATAGTCTATCTTTTCAAAGGCGGAGGCTTTCCCCTCCTGCATTGTGTTTCCATTTACCAATTCCAATAGCCGTTTTACTGCCGCTTCCGGAAAATCCGCGGGCTGCTTTTCGCTCAGTAAAGATTCTAAAAGCTCGCCAACGGTCCGGCTCTGAGGGAGCATGTACCCCGATTCCCGCAGCATATCTTCCGCCATTAATCGATTGGATTTACCGAGCGCCTCCGCCAGTTGGCGCAGCACGGGATTACCTGTGGTTTCCGCGAGCTTTGAAGCGATCTCCTCCTGATCCATCTTGCTTGCCGCTAAAGTTAGAAGAGCGTTTTTAACAGAAACCGTCTTCTCCTGCTGCGGTGGAAATTCAGCCGGGATTAATGATATTGCATGGGATGGGCAGGCATCTACACATGCACGGCACCCGCTTAAACACTTGGAAGCGTCAATCTGGCCAGTCTCCGTATCGGTTGCCCCGGTAGGACAAACATATAAGCAGAGACAATCCTTTGTACATAATCTGATATTTCGAACTGCATGCATTGTATTACCCCCTTTGGATTTGTGCAATTTTAAGATTTGGGACCTTGCATACGGGGCAGATTTCGGGAGCTTCATCACCTATGTACACAAAGCCGCATATCTCGCAAACATAAACATTTGTATTTGCTAATAAAGTTTCTCCCTGTTTTTCGTATCGACTCAAAAGAGAGGACAGAATCCGGGTAACCTTTTCTCCCCAAGTCAATGCTCTTAACGCACCTCGATCCGAGACGGCTGCCGCGCGGCGGTTTGCGTTTTCATATCCTGAACTCAAATCAGCTTCTATCAGAGCCGCCAAATCGGAAATCTGCGCTTCAAAAGCTGCAGAGCTTTTGCTGTCATAGTATTCTGCAAGCTGGCGGAACAAATCCGCTTCTTCGTTTCGGTATTGCTTTTCGCAGCCTTTTGAAAGATTTGAGCAGAGCGCGCTCAGTTCTTTAAACGACAGTTCCCGAATCTTCTCCTGATGCTCCTCATCGAGAGAAGATTGTTTTTTCTCCTCCGGAATTACCGTTTCCTGTTCCTTGAATTCAACCTTTGTTGCGCCGCACAATGGACAAATCCAGTCTTCCGGCAGATCTTCCCATTTTAAACCGGGAGCAATGCCGCCTTCCGGGTATCCAAGCGATTCGTCATAAACAAAACCACAGATACCGCACACAAATTTTCGCATCATTCATCCCTCCTGTATGTTTTTACAAATTTACATTTACTGGCTCCTAATTAATGCGTATAATCTAAAATGGTGATTTCTTCCCCGACTTTTGCGATGATAGCCGACTTCATTTTGTCAGCATGAGGACAGGCAAATCCGATTGGATTTCCTCTGGTTATGCAGGAAGCAAAAGCAATCGTATCGGCGCCTCTTTTCACCATCTCTGCAGCTCTTGTTATTGCCTTCTTACCTGGGCACCCCCCACAGGAAATAAAGCCTATTACCTCGATTTCATCCTGGACGCCCTCAAATGCGAGCTTCTTTTCTTTTATGACCTTAAAATCGGTTGTTCCCGGGCACATATCTTCCGTCTGCATACACCTTATTACTCCGACTTTCATTCTATTTCACCAAGCCCTTCTCCTCAAGGAATTCTGCCAGCATCTTACTTGTATTGCCGGTTATTTTCAGGCAATTGGTCAAATGCTCTTTGGTTTCAAACGGATATGGATTTAATGCCCGGCAGCATGTTACATTATATTTTTCAGTAAACTTGTCGGTAAACTCCTTGGCCAGTTGATAGGCTTCATCTCTGGACTTTTGATTCGTTGATCTTCCTTTGATCATATTAAGCGCCGTAATTGATCCGGTCAACGCGCCGCACATACAGCCGCTTTCCCCCACTCCGCTTCCGAATCCGGTCATTAGACTTACCAAAGAAGGATCTAAGTCCGGCGCCAATAATTCACGATAAGTTAAAAATATTGATTCGGCACAATTGTATCCCTCTTTAAAATAATTTCCTGCTTTGTTTCTTGCCTCGATAACCATTTCTTCACTCATGATTTTTCCCCTTCCTTTTAATGCGTATGACCGGCTTCGCCACAGCCGGTGGTGCCTTCCAGATTGCGAATCATATTTAATTCTCGCTTCTCCATCTTTTCCAATGCGATAGAAGCCTGATACCCTGCCCCAGAATATCTAGTAATACAAGCATCCGCAATCAGTTCGAATTCGGCAGAATCTAAACTCCCGGTAATAACGGCTTCACAATCGTAAGTAATCAGCTCCTGCGCCAACTGGCGGCCGGATTCTTTTTCCCGATTCTCTAAAATAATTGTTTCTTTTATCCTTGGAGTTTTTCCTATCGATTGATCATCTATATTAACAATCAATAAATAACTACAAGTATTGAACTTCTCAGATACCTTGCTATTAAGGCTTTCACCATCAACTGTTATTCCAATGTTCATTTTTCCTCCCCTTAAGATGGTCTCTATATTTTCCCATAATTGTATCGCAATTATGGGCATACGTCAATTTCATTTGGTATTTTGTCGTATAGTTATATATTTGAATAAATCTCCTGCCTTTCTTCCTGAGATAATATCTTCTCCGTGAAATATGCAATCACCGCGATTCCAACGATATCAAGCAGGAGCCGAAGCACCGTAAATTTCACGCCTAGAGCCGATGCCTCAAATAACAGAAGCGGGACTTTCGTTGTTGACCATGCTCCCATCATAATAAAAACATTTGATAACTTACTCCCCTTTTTAAGGAGTACCCCTGCCACTGGAAAAGCTCCATAAAGCGGCCCTGCCGCTGCCGAACCAATAAAAAATGCAAGCAGAACACCAATCAGACCCGAGCCTTCCCCCATATATTTCACCATCGTTTCCCTTTTCACCCAGACGTCCAGAAGTCCAAGCAAGATAAAGATGGGCGGAATGACCGAAAGCATATCGATCATATTTGACTTTGTTATCATGAGCGATTTTATCCCTATGTCGGGCCAGACAGCGATCATAATACCGTTTAATACCGCAAGCAATAAAAACACCCTGTATCTCTTGATTATTTTTTTCATAATACAATCCCCATAATCAACGCTACAACCAACGAGAATATAAATGCCGACCCATTCCTTGCAATCGTAGCCTTCTTGCCAAAATACTGTTTTTCCAGCGGCATCGTTACAATTCCCACCATCATTAACGTAGATACAAAAGCAGCGATTTGCATATATCCTGCCCCATTTTGCAGAAGCGCTGCCGCCAGTGGGAATGCAACAAAGGCAGGGACCAATGTGATTGATCCTATGGCTGCGGCAATCAATACGCCAACCCAACCTGATTCAGTTCCAAGCAGACCTGAAATTTGTTCCGGAGTAAGAACCGCCAGCATCACCCCAATAATGATCAGGATCGCAAGCAGCTGCGGCAAAAGATTCTCGAAGGACTTCCAAGCTTTTTTCAAGGCCTGTTTCGTCTTTTCTCTGCTCTTGAAAAATGATAATGCAAGTCCCGACAAAGCAAGTACATAAAACGTAATCGTCATATCAAGCTCTCCTATAATATAAAGTTATTTGATTACTATACCAGTAAACTTCAATTATTCTCTGTAACATAATCACAAATCAGGCTGACCTCAAAAAGAAAAGGGGACAACAGAGGTAATTTTGTGATAAACTCACTGAAATCCTCTATTTTTTCTAATATTATATTTTTTGCAGAACGTTGTGAACAGAAGCATGTTTTATAGAAAAGATATCTACTGGAGGTTTCAATGAAAAAAGCAAAATTTAATGAATCAAAATGTGACAGGTCACCTTTTTGTCCTGTGACAAAAGTCTGTCCGGAAGGAGCCGTCACTCGGATAAAAGAAGGATTTATGCAGATCAGAATATCATATGATGCATCCAAATGCATCGGCTGCGGAAAATGCGCCAAAGTTTGTCCGCATGCTGCGTTTTCCATGAAATAATTCAGCTCTCCATAAAGATAGAAACCAGGCTCTCTGCAATCAAGCGAGCCTGGTTTTATTTTTGTCATTTTGACAACAATATTATCTCCTTTGAATTGTAATTTATCAGGTTTTCCTTCTTCATTTTATTTAATTCCCTGCTCAAAGACGTCCGCTGAACGCCGAATTTCTCTGCCATTTCTTTTTTCGTCATTGGTAATTTAATAGCATCACTATTTTGCTCTATATATTCCAACTCCAAAAAATCTAATATTTTTTGTCTTAATGTTTTCATTGCAATCGAATTGATTTTATCCGTCAAGATTAGCGAGCGATCTGATATTGACTCCAGCAAATGAGCCATAAAAACTTGATTACACTTGCATAGATCCAGGATTGATCCTTTACTGAGATGTAATATCGTAGTTTGAGACGCTGCCATGACGTTAAAAGGATAATCGTTTCTTGTTGAGAAAATCAGGTTTACACCGATGGCATCCCCCTTATTGAAGGTATTGATTATTAAAACGTTTCCTTCTTCATCGATTTTCTGCACGGAGACCTTACCTTCCAAAATAATATCGATAAACCGACAATCCTCTCCCTCCAAATGAATGATTTGCCCTTTCGAGTAAACCAAAACACTGCATTCAGGCGGATCAAGTATGTCGTTTAACTGATCTGCGGTAAGTCCTTTGAGGAGCTTGATCGAATTAATGCTGCGAAAAATACTTTTCATAATTTTCCCCATTAGTTACCTCGGTAACTCCCAAATGTTTTTATTCGTCATATAATTTCGACAATGAAAGGAGTTGAGTTTCATGATTAAAAAAGTATACAATACGAAGAATAAAGCATTGCAAACGATCACCCAACTAATGTTTCTACTCCTGTTTTTCGCCCTTCTACCAATGGGCAAAATACAGCTATGGATGGGGTTATTTGTTATGGGAATCATTGCGTCAGCATGGTGCGGCCGCATATACTGCGGCTGGATTTGCCCTATTAATACTGTAATGAACTATGTAGCTTGGCTAAAGAATAAACTGCACATAAAAAGCATTGCGGTTCCGTTATTTTTGGAGAAACCCTCGATACGGTTCATCGTTTTGGCGGCGTTCCTCGCGACATTCTTAGCATCCGTTATCTCAGGAGTAAAGCTCCCTGTTTTGCCTGTTGTTTTCATGTTAGGAGTTATAACGACATTCCTCTATCCTCCCGATTTATGGCATCATAAGCTATGTCCATTCGGAACCATATTGAGCTTACCCGCGAGATTGTCCAGACATTATATGCGGATCAATCCATCCAAATGTGTGAACTGTGGGATATGTTATCAAATATGCCCTGCCAAGTCAGTTAAAAGATCGACTGATTCCCATCAAATTATTAAGAGCGAATGCCTTGTATGTATGAAGTGCTCCAGAAAATGTCCTAAAAATGCGATAACATATCATCAGTGATCTATATATTATCACCATAATGGGCATATGTCTATATTCGGAATCGGTTTTCAACCTTGAATCTTTTCTTTTTATTTGATAGAATAACTGTAAATTTATAATCAATGGAGGCAATCAAACAAGTGGACTTTGATTTATCAAAATGTATTGGTTTTGTCACTTCTACGGCAATTAAGACCGTTACGAAGGATTTTAACAAGCGCATGGAAAAATGCGGTTCTACCAGGATACAGTGGATTGCCCTGTACTTTTTGCTAAAGTCGGAGAAACCAATGAGCCAAAAAGAGCTAGCCGCCTTGATGAATATTGAGGATCCTTCCCTGGCCAGGCTGATCGATCGAATGGAGAGAGACCAATTGCTCCGGCGGGTCGAAAACCCTAAAGATAAGCGAATGAAAATCCTGGAGCTTACTGAAGTCGGGCGGTTAAAGGCAGAGAGCCTGATGCCTTATGGACAGGAATTCAGTGACTTACTGTTAGAAGATATCACAGATGAGGAAGTAGAGATCTTTCAAAAAGTTTTAAAAAAGATGGTGCGAAATATAGAAAAGAGATAGCGTAAATGCAAATGAATGACCTCAGGCAGGTCATTTTTTTATATTGACAATCTATAAATAGTTGCTATACTAATTATTAGTATGTTAATATTTTATCGTAAATTTTATTAGGAGGGTAATGAAATGGCGAAAAATGTAAGAGAAATGCTGAACGACTTTGTAGGAGGGCTTGGAAGCCTCGGAGAAACAAATGGCGCGATGGTAGACGCCTTTATGGGGTTGCTTGGAGCTGCCTACGAACCAAATGCATTGGATCTGAAGACAAAAGAACTGATCAGTGTAGGAATCGGCTGTTACAACAGATGCGAATATTGCATCGTATACCATTCCTATAAAGCTTTTGAGGCGGGCGCAACAAAAGAAGAGATTCTGGAAGCTGCTATGGTTGCCGTTGCTTTCGGAGGCGGACCTTCTATCGCGTATTCCGTTACTTTATTAAAGGATTGCATTGCAGAATTTGAAAACGATTTTAAATAGGAGCAGCAAATGGTACAGATCATACTGAATAAATTATCTGGCGAGGATAAAAGTGCAAAGGTTGGGAAAATCCTGGTGAAGGTCGGTCAGAAAATCCAAGAAGGTGACGGCTTGTTCAACGCGGAGTCTGCAAAGGGCAATTTTCTGGTAAAGTCCGAATACAAAGGAACCATAGAAAGCATATTGATCGAGGAAGGCCGCCAGGTCAAAATCGGCGAAGCCATTGCAGAGATCGACGGAGAAAAGGTCATTAAAAAACCGGAGCAGATAAATAAGGGATATTGCTTTGGACTGGCAAAGCCGAGGAAAGAAGATATCACCTGTGATGTCGCTGTGATAGGCGGAGGTCCCGGGGGATATGTCGCAGCAATCCGGGCCGCGCAGTTGGGAGGAAGCGTCGTACTGATCGAAAAAAACAAAATCGGAGGAACCTGTCTGAACACCGGCTGTATTCCGACGAAAAGTTTTGTAA
Organism: uncultured Bacillota bacterium; assembly: GCA_946408315.1. Classification (GTDB taxonomy): domain Bacteria; phylum Bacillota; class Clostridia; order Peptostreptococcales; family Anaerovoracaceae; genus Anoxybacterium. The sequence goes on from CAMJRV010000028.1 coordinate 8,037, forward strand.
AGAGCGCACACCTCTTTGATGAAATACATAGGAGCGCCGAGTTCGGCATAAAAGTCGGTCAGCCTGAGCTTGAGCTTGCGCGGATTGTCAGCCGGAAGAACGAGGTGGTTACAAATTTATCCGATGGAATCCGGTCGCTTCTGGACTATTGGAAAATCCGATTCATTGAGGGAGAAGCGACGGTTTCAAAGGACCTGATTTCCGTGAAGAACAGTAAAATCGAAGCTACGATCCAGGCAAAAAACATCATTCTCGCCACAGGCTCCTCCCCTGCCAGATTAAATATTCCGGGCGCAGATTTACCAGTCGTCCTTACCAATGAGGAAATTCTGAATCTCAAAAAGATCCCGGCATCTCTTACCGTCATCGGAGGCGGAGTGATCGGCATGGAGTTTGCGTTTATATTCAACTCCTTTGGAAGCAAAGTGACCGTCATCGAGTATCTGGATGATATTTTATTCAACTTTGATGAAGATATGATTGAGATCGTAACAGAGGAATGCAGACAGCGAGGGATTCAATTATACACGAATTCCAAGGTGGAAGAGATCTCCTTGGCGGAAGACGGTCAGGCCATCACTGCTTTTTCCCGGGATGAGAAACACTATGTCGTCGGTGAAACCGTTTTGATGGCGGTCGGCAGAAAGCCGAACCTATCCTCCGTCGATTTGGCTGAGCTTGGTGTTGCCCTGAATGCAAAGCAAAACGGAATCGAAGTGGATGATTACATGGCTACCTCCAGCAAATCGGTCTACGCAATCGGAGATGTCACGAATAAAATCCAGCTCGCTCACGTTGCCAGCCACCAGGGCATTGTCGCCGCAGAAAACTGTATGGGAAAAGCAAGCGTTATGGATTATACCGCAATTCCGAGCGCCGTATTTTTATCTCCGGAGCTTGGCGTGGTCGGCCTTTGCGAAAAGGAAGCAAAACGAGTTGGGATTCCTTACAAAGTCAGCAAATTTCCATTTTGTGCAAACGGAAAAGCGTTGAGCCAGGGAGAGAAAAAGGGATTTGTAAAAATCCTTTATCATGAAGAAAATCATCAGATACTGGGCGCCGCCGTAATCGGGCCCGGAGCTACCGATTTAATCTCGAATTTCACCTATTATATTCAACATAAAACGGACTACCGGACGCTGAGCCATCTTATTTTTGCGCATCCAACTACGGCAGAATCCGTGCACGAGGCAATACTGGGAATCACCGGGGAGGCAATCCACTTTGTATAAGGTTTACCTGTCACGCAGCGGCAATCCTTATTTCAATCTTGCGTTTGAAGAGAATCTGGTCCGCCATGCTGATCAGGAGGATCAGATTCTCTTTTTATGGCAGAATCAGAATACGATTGTCATCGGAAGAAACCAGAATCCATGGAAGGAATGCAATCTTCAGGAATTGAACCGTCAGAACGGAAAACTGGTCCGGCGTCTGTCCGGCGGCGGCGCGGTTTATCACGATCTGGGAAATTTGAATTTTACCTTTGTCTCAGCCTATTCGGAAAGGAGAATAGAGGAAAATATCGGCCTTATTATCAGCGCTTTAGCCCTCAATGGAATCGATACTGTTTTCAGCGGGAAAAATGACATTCTGGCGCAAGGATACAAGGTGTCGGGAAACGCATTTTTTGTAGAGAATGATATTCTTTGCCACCATGGAACTCTGCTGGTAGATACCGATTTAGAAAAGCTGAACTGCTTTCTCACAGTCTCTGAGCGCAAATTGCAATCCAAGGGAATCGATTCGGTAAAATCCAGAGTTAGAAACCTTACGGAATTCAACAGGGCGATCACAATCGAAGGCTTGAAAACAGCCTTAGTAAGCGTATTTACCCCCGGAGACGACGTCATATCCATATTGGAGGTCGATGAAGACACAATAAAAGACGGTATTTCCAATCAAGAGGCGGTACTACCGCTGATGAAACGCTTTGAAAGCTGGAAATGGAATTTCGGTTCTTCTCCTGAGTTCAATCTTCAGGTCTCCGAGAGGTTTCCCTGGGGAGAAGTGGATTTATACCTGCTTGTAAAGGACGGCTTTATTGTGGAAGCGGAAGTGGGCACAGATGCTTTAGACGTCGATCTGCCCCAGAAAATCAGAAATAAAATACTGCTTGAAAAGTTTGATTATCAGACCGTCGTCTCCTTGACAGGTGAGATCGGTTTCGATGAAAAAAGGCTCCCGTAAAGAGAAAAACCAGGCTCGGCGATCATCGCGTGAGCTTGGTTTTATTTAAGCTTGGTTTTATTTCAGGTTGCCTTATCTAAGTAGAGTCTTGCACTTTTATCCTACATCAAATCTTCTTGATCGGGGCGATATCCTTTGCCAGTTTCTTGATCCCTACCGAATCGAAGGCAATGGTTACCGTGCTGCCGTCGACGGAAATCACGAGGCCTTCCCCGAATTTGCTGTGGCTTACCTTATCTCCATCCTTGATGTCAGGACCCGCCTTACCGCCGCTGCCGGTGGTCTGGCTCTGCTTGATATACTTCAGCTGATCGAAAGGCCGGAAAATTTCGTTCCCTGAATAGCCGTCGTTGCCGCCGCCCTGGCTCCATCCGGGATTTCTTCCCGAACTCGCCCCAAAGCCGGAGAAACTTCCCTGGGAGCTCTTTTTCTCGTAAATCGCATCCCCGTCCACCAGGGATTTGTCCAGTTCTTTTAAAAATTGGGACTCCCTCGTATAATCGGTCTTTCCATACAGCGTCCTCAATTCGGCGCTGGTCAGATAAAGCCGCTTCATTGCCCGGGTCATACCCACGTAGCACAGCCTCCGCTCCTCTTCCACCCCGTCCGGTTTCTCGAAAGCCCGCCAGCCCGGAAACAGGCCGTCTTCCATTCCCGGCATAAACACCACGGGAAATTCCAGGCCCTTTGCGCTGTGAAGCGTCATCAGGACCACAGCGTTCTCTCCGGCGTCGTGATTGTCGATCTCCGCCATCAACGCGATCTTTTCCATAAACTCCGCCAGAGACATCTGGGGATTTTCCTTTTCGTAGTCATAGATGACCGATTTGAATTCCAGCAGGTTTTCGATCCTGCCCTCGGCCTCCACCGTATTCTGCTGTTCCAGATTTCTCACATACCCCGTCCGGACAAGCAGGCCGTCATAGATGTCGGAAACCTTCAGGTTGTCCTTTTCCCGACTGAACTGACCGAGAGTCGAGATCATTTCCCGAATGCTGTCCACCGCCTTGGACGGCAGCCCTTCGACGATATCGTCATCCGTCAGGGCGTCAAACAGGCTCTCGTTTCTGACGGAAGCCAGCGCCCGGAGCTTCTCCAGCGTCTTTTCGCCGATACCACGTTTCGGCTCGTTGATGATCCTGGTCAGGCTCAAATCGTCGGCTGTGTTCTGGACCAGCCTCATGTATGCCATGATATCCTTGATTTCTTTCCGGTCATAATACCTCGTTCCGCCCAGAACACGATAGGGAACCTCCCTGGCGGACAGCGCCTCTTCAAAGGTTCTTGATTGGGCATTAGTGCGGTACAGCACGGCAAAATCGCTGTAGGCCAGCTCTTTTCCGTGGAGCCGGTCGATCTCCTGAGCGATGTATCTTGCCTCTTCCTTCTCGTCATCCGCCCGGTAATACTTTATCTTTTCGCCCTTCTCCTTGTCGGTCCAGAGCTTCTTGTGCTTTCTTCCCTTGTTCTTCTCGATGACGGAATGGGCCGCCTCCAGAATATTGGCGTGGGAACGGTAATTCTGTTCCAGCTTGATGACCTTCGTGTTTTTGAAATCCTTTTCAAAATCGAGGATATTCTTGATATCGGCGCCCCGCCACTGATAGATACACTGGTCGTCGTCGCCCACGACACAGATATTGTTATGGGCTTCCGCCAGCAGCTTTATGAAGCGATACTGAATATAGTTGGTGTCCTGATACTCATCCACCATGATATATTGAAATTTTTGCTGATAATCGGCCAAAATATCTTCGTTCCGCTCAAAGAGCTGAACCGTTCTCAGGATCAGATCGTCAAAATCCATCGCGTTGTTTTTCTTTAAAACCGCTTCATAGGCAGTATACAGGTCCAGAATGATCTTATTCTTAAAATCAACGCCGTTGATCTCCGCAAACTTCGCCGGGCTGATTCCCTTTTCCTTGCAGTCGCTGATGATGCTCAGCACATAAGCCGGGGGATATTTCTTCTCATCGACGTTCTGCTCCTTGATGCAGTTCTTTATGACCACCTTCTGATCCGTGGGGTCGTAGACGACGAAATCCTTGTCATAGCCCAGCGCTTCGGCATGCTTTCTGAGAATGCGCAGACAGGCTGAATGGAAGGTAAGAATCCACATACTGATTCCTTCCCCGATCAGATCCTCCACCCTGTCTCTCATCTCCTTCGCCGCCTTGTTCGTAAAGGTGACGGCCAGAATATGATAGGGGGCAACCCCTTCTTCTCTGATCAGATAAGCGATTCGATGGGTCATGGTGCTGGTCTTGCCGCTGCCCGCACCGGCCAGTATGAGCAGCGGACCTTCCTTATGTACGGCAGCTTCTCTCTGCTGCGGATTCAGTTTGTCTAAATATTCCATATGATTATTCATGAAAGCTTCTTCCTGTCGTCCTTTCG
>CAMJRV010000029.1 GCA_946408315.1 uncultured Bacillota bacterium
GACAGACCTCGACGCAGGCCCCGCAGAACCGGCAGTCCGTTTCTGCGAGAGGGACATCGTCCTTCGTTCCCACATAGGTCTCCCCATCCTTTTTATTGTATTGCAGCACGCCGACTCCGCGAAGCTCCTGACAGGCGCGGATGCAGCGTCCGCACTGAATACAGCGGAACATCTCCTTCTGGATCAGGCTGTCGGAAGCGCCGATCCGGTTGTGCTCCTTGTCGATTTCCTTCATGCGGGAATGGGCGACGCCCATATATTGCATCAGCGCCTGAAGCTCGCAGTTGAGGTATGCGGCGCAGGAGGTACAGTCCTTAGGATGGCTTGCCAGCATCAATTCCAGCGCGACCTGACGCAGGTGCTTCACCCGGTCTGTCTCCGTCCGAACCTTCATCCCTTCCTCTGCGAGGGTCTCACAGGACTGGACAGCGCCCGGACGCCCTTCGATTTCCACGGTGCAGAGCTTGCAGTTGCCCTGGGACGACAGGTCAGGATGATAGCAGAGATGCGGAATATAGATCCCCGCGTTCAACGCCGCCTGCAGTACATTTTGTCCTTCTATGGCTTCAATCTGATAACCGTCGATATTCATTCTTATTTTTTTCATAATTGGCCCTTAACTCAAGATTCCACAGGCTTCGATGATTGAAACACCTTGGGAACTTCTAAAAAAGCTACCGCTACGCCGGCAATAAAGATAACGCCTGCCATAACGATCATAGGGATGTAATAGGCTCCCGTAACATGAAGTATGGCGGATCCCACAATCAAGCCGATCGCTGCTCCGACGATTGCCATTCCCGATGCAATTCCGCCGATTCTTCCTGCCACACTGTGAGGATAATGCTTTGCAATGAACCCCATGATCGTTGGATTGACAAAGGAGGAAAAGAAAAGCATCAATGCAGGAAGCAAAATGAGCAGTCCACCGCTCTGCGCGGTCATGAACCGCATACAAAGCATGAAGATTGCCGATAAGGTACAGGCAATAAACAGCGGAATCCTTGGCTTGCCTTTGAACAGCTTCTCGACGACAACCGGCGCGATCAATCCGCCCAGCATGGATGCATATCCGGCCCACATCAGATTGCTGCCCGCCCCCATGGGGCCAAGTCCCAGGCCAACCGGAGGTTTTACCGCGTAAAATCCAGGCGCCAAATCGTTAAAGGCCTGTTGGTACCAGGTATCCAGTACGGCGAGAGCAAATAATATGAAGGTTGTTGCAGTTGACAGTGCAAGTTTGAAATCACTTTTATAAGCACCCCGTTGCTCACCTGCAGAGACAGGAGCTATAACCGGCGGTTTTGGTCCAAAGTAAAGGATGAGGGCAAGCGCCAGGCTGACTGCGCAAGGGGCGGCAGACCAGGAAAGCGCCACATGCCAGTTATTCGTAAGATTCAGCATCGCAGGCGTATAGACCAGTCCCAGGGAGAGACCCACCCAGACCGCAAATCCCTGCGCCGCTGCCACATAACTTCTTTCTTTATAGTGAAACCACTCCTGACAAACGGCTGCAATAACTGCGGTGATGGGACCATTGGCGAAGCCTTGGAGTAAACGTGTAAGGGTGTAACCGGTCGGAGTATAGCTCGTTAAGTTCATTAAAAGAGATGCGATCAGCAATAATGTCAGCGATATGATCCAGACGCGAACAAAACCGATCCTGTCGATAATAAACCCGCTCAGAAGACATGAAGTCGCGGCTGCCAGCATATAAACCATCATGGACATCGCAGTCGTTTCCCCCAGGCTGGTTCCGAAAGATTCAGCGATCTCACCTACCAGAGGCGCCGCCCCAATGTTCGCGCTGTGGCCGGAAGCTGTGATGATAATCATGGCTATCAGCACGAACCACCGATACTTTGGATAAGTAATTTCTGTCATTTCATACGCTCCTTTCTCGTTTTAACGCAAGACTTCAGATACAGTGTCAGGATGAAACCTACAAGACTCAGCACCGCCACCGTCAGGAAGGCCAGATTGTACCCGTCTCCCATGGCCTTTGTCGCGGCTGCCAACTGAGGTCCGATCACTCCGGCAAAGCCATAAGCTACATATAGAAAGCTGTAATTCACAGCCAGATTTTTAATTCCGAAATTATCGGCGCAAATCGGTGAAAACATGGAAGTAAAGCCTCCATAGCAGGAGCTGATTGCAAACAGGGCGATTACGAACACCGTTCCTTCCGCCCTTGTGAGCAGAAGCATCGAGCCTCCTATGACGGCAAACAGCAGCAGCATAACAGGATATCTCCCCAACCGGTCTGAGATAAAGCCAAAGCAAAGACGTCCCAGGGCATTGAAGATGGAGATGATTCCGATGATGACGGCGGCTCTTTCCGGCGTAAAGTGCTGAACCTCCTGCAATATCGTCGAGGCGTGGCCCATGATCATCAGACCTGCGGTAGCGCCCAGCGTCAGCGCAATGACAATGACGTAGTACCGGGAGGTCTTCATCATTTCCCTCCACGTATAATCCCTCACGGCCGGCGTATCCGCGCCCTGTTTCTTGTTTTTGATCTCCGGTCTGAAATCCTCCGGCACGTCCTTGATCAAAAAGCTGGTGGGAATCATGACCACCGCAAAAATCAATGCAAAGAGTCCGAACACTTCCAGCGCTCCATGCTTTCCGATGAAGTTGGCGGCCAGAGGCGCCCAGATGATGGACCCTCCGCCATAGGCGCATGCTAAAAGCCCTGCAGCCATTCCGGTCTTATCGGGAAAAAGCCTGCCGCTGTATGCCATGAGGCAAGGGTACAGCATGCTGATCCCAATCCCTACCACAAAGCCGTAAATGATATATAAATACCCGATGGAGCTTGTAAACATGGTGGCGATCAAGCCCGCTACATAGATTGCGACTCCGATGCGAAGATAGTTCTTCACCCCCAGGGTTTTCTGGTATTTTCCCAGGAATACGGGCGCCATCGTGGAAACCAGAATCTGTATGGTAAAGGTCAGGGAAATCGCCTGGAGGCTCCATTGGAAATGCTCCATCAAGGGCTTCTGGAAAACGCTCCAGGTATAACCGATCCCGGCGCAAAGGGCCATTATCATCGCGGCGATCATATGCCGCCATCTTTTTTGTTCAAAATTCATCTGATCTTCCCCCGTCATATCGTCTCAAGATGTTCGGGAACAATCAGCTTCGCTCCGGTTTTTTGCCGGATCTCATCCAGTGTGACTCCCTCTTCAACTTCCTTCAGCACCAGCCCCTCTTTTGTCACCTCGATGACGCAGAGATCCGTCACGATCTTTGTCACCACTCCCGCGCCGGTCAGAGGCAGGCTGCACTGTTCCAGAATTTTATGCTTTCCGCCCTTGGCGGTGTGTTCCATGGCGATGATTACGTCCCTTGCCCCGTTGACCAGGTCCATCGCTCCGCCCATTCCTACGATCACTCCGGGCCTGCTCCAGTTTGCGAGATTGCCCTTTTCGTCCACCTCAAGAGCGCCCAGCACCGTAGCGGTCAGATGCCCGCCCCGGACGATGGCAAAGCTTGTGGCGCTGTCAAAGGCGGCCGCTCCCGGATAGGCCGTGAGAAACTGTGCTCCCGCTCCGGTGAGGTATTCGCTTTCCTTCCCCTTTTCCGGCGCCGGTCCGTATCCCATCAGACCGTTCTCCGTATGGAGCCATACTCCGTCTTCTATGTAATTCCCAACCATGGTTGGAATGCCGATTCCGAGGTTCACGACATCGCCGGGTTTGAAAAAGCTCGCAACCTTTCTCGCAATTTTTTCTTTTACTTCTGCCATACCGCTATTCCTCCCCATTCCAGATCATGGAAACAAAAACGCCGGGCGTATGGATTTCATCCATATCCAAGTCCCCTACCGGGACGATTTCCTCCGCTTCCACAATGACGGTTTTCGCCGCCATCGCCACAAGGGGGTTGAAGTTCCTTTGAGTCCCTTTGTAGACCAGATTGCCCATGACATCGGCCTTGTACGCTTTCACAAGGGCGATTTCCGCAGTCAGCGGGGTTTCCAGCAGGTAAGTCTGGCCGTTGACCTCGATCTTTTGTTTTCCCTCTTCCATAACGGTTCCGATTCCCGTCGCAACCAGCACGCCTCCCAAACCGGCGCCGCCGCAGCGGATTCGTTCCGCGAGGGTCCCCTGAGGGGAAAGCTCCAGCTCTATCTTTCCCGCCAGAACCGCTTCTCCCAGCTCAGGATTCATTCCCACGTGGGATGCGGTGAGCTTCCTTGCCTGACCGCTTCTGATGAATCTTCCGACCGTCAGATCCGGATCTCCCGAATCGTTGGAAATGATATAGATTCCCTGTGCGCCTGATTCCACCGCCATATCGATGAGCTTCGCAGCGTTTCCCCGGTTTGCGAAACCGCCGCACATAATGGTCATATTATCATGGAACAGCTTCATAATCTCGCTTCTTCCTACTAATTTGTTCATATCTCCTCCATGTTTCACAGATTTCTGCCGCTATTCCCTTTCGATCAGAGCGGAGACGCCCTGACCGCCGCCGATGCAGAAGGTGATCAGGCCCCGTTCAAGACCTCTCCGGTTCAATTCGTATACCATCTTGGCCACAAGGATCGCTCCCGTCCCTCCCAGGGGATGGCCCAGCGCGATGGCGCCTCCGTTCACATTCAGCTTTGAAACATCCATGTCCAAACCGTTGATACAGGCGATGGACTGAGCGGCAAAGGCTTCGTTCATTTCGATCAGATCGATATCGTTCAACGTCATGCCCTTCTTCTTCAGCAGCTTCTTCGTGGCCTCCACCGGGCCGTAGCCCATATATTTCGGATCGAGCCCCGCTGCGGCAAAGCCTGCAAACTTTCCTAAGATCGGCAGCCCCAAAGACTTTGCCTTTTCTTTTTCCATGAGCACCGCGGCGCCTCCGCCGTCGCTCATAGGCGAGCTGTTTCCCGCAGTAACGACGCCATCCTTTTTAAAGGCCGGAGGAAGCTTTCCCAGGGTCTCCATGCTGCAGTCGCTGCGGACCGATTCGTCCCTTTCGATGATGGCTGTCTTGCCCTTTCCGATCGAGATTTCCACCGGCACGAGCTGTTCTTTAAAATAGCCGGACTCTATGGCCGTATATGCTTTTCTATGGCTTTCCACCGAAAAAGCGTCACATTCCGCTCTGCTGATTCCATATTTTTCGGCAAGGTTTTCCGCCGTGAGCCCCATGCTGATACAGTCCTCTGCCTCATACGCCGATTTGATGTCGGCCCACTGGGGCGGCATGACCTGATAGGCTGCCGTCGGCTTTTCCATGACATAGGTTCTCCGGGAATCGCTTTCCACACCGGCAGACACCAGAACATCCGCGTGACCGCCCTCAATCATCATGGACGCCAGTCCGAAGGTGGTCAGAGAGGAACCGCACTGGCGGTCCATCATAACCGCGGGCACAGAATAGGGGAGACCTGCCCCCAATGCCGCGACTCTGGCAATATTGGCATACTCATTCGCCATTAAATTTCCAAAAAATACGTCTTCTATTTCACTTGGATCGATCTGCGCCCGCCTCACGGCTTCCTTGATTGCCAGGGCCCCCAGATCCGCCGCGGGCACCCCCGACAAAACGCCTCTCGCCCTTCCCACCGGGGTGCGAACCGCAGATACGATTACTGCTTCTCTCATTGTCATTTCCCTTCTCTTTTTCTGCATAAATATTGAGATTTCAAGCTAAATCACCGCTTACTTTCGCTTTCAGTTTACCTATTTGTGAAACTATTGTCTAACGCAAAGGAGACATTTCAGTAACCCACTTTGCGCATTAAAACGGGAGGTCCTCCCCCCTCGGTTGACCTCCGCTATGAAAAGGTGCTATTATGAAATGAATCGCTATTAGTATCTGTAAATTAATAATGGTGGATGGTGTGTTATGGAAATTAAGAATTTAGAAGCCTTTCTCCTTCTTGCGAGAAGCCTCAACTTTACAAAATCTGCGGAGCAGATGTTCCTTTCTCAGTCCGCGTTCAGCCGCCAGATCATTCGTCTGGAGGAAGAAATGGGCTGCCAGCTGTTCAGGAGAACAAAGCGAAGTGTGGAGCTTACAAATTATGGGAAGCGATTTCTGGAGCATGCGGAGATTATCGTTTCAGAGTACAATAAAAGCCTGGTCAATCTGAAGGATTCCGTAAAAAAGAATGGGCTGCTGAGGCTTGGTCTCCTCAATGACCTGGTCGATGAGACCTTCCCTAAAATTATCAAAGATTTCGCCGGCAGTAATCCGGAAGTGGATGTTATTTACACTGACAACAGCATGTCCTCCCTGATCAACAATCTGCTGAGAGACGAAATCGACTGTGCTTATACCCTTTCTCACGACGCGAAAAACGTTCCCGGAATTTCCTCCTATACGGTATGGTCCGAGCCCGTATATATCGCAGTATCCTGCAATCATCCGCTGGCGGAAAAGACATCATTGAAAATCAAGGATCTGGCAGGTTCTCCATTCGTCATTCCCACACCGGATACTTATAACCTGGGCGTGCTGCATATGACCTATCTGTGCAAAAACGCCGGATTCGAGCCGAAGGTGGCCGCTATGGTCTCCAATATCAACAGCCTTATGATGCTGGTCAGCAGCGATGTGGGCATCGCCTTTACCGCGCGCACGGCGAAAAACACTTCCCCGATGGGAGTAAAATTCCTTCCGGTTGATAAGGAGGAATACGCTCCTCTTGAAACGGATGTCACGATTCTCTGGAAGACGGAGAACCCCAATCCCGCGATCAAAAACTTTTTAAAATCTGCGGAAACCATCGTAAACAGCCAGGAATAGAAGCAGAAATAGATGGAGAAAGAAATATTAAAAGGAGCTGCCGCACTTGCGTTTGAAAAAACGCCGGTGCCCAGCTCCTTCTTGTTTCTCTCTTTATTTTATGCCGAGTTTCGCCCGGACCTCATCGCCGTCAAACTCAGGAATTCCAAGGATCTGACGGGCTTCCGCAGACGTTGCGGGCTGATTTCCATACGCCTTCACCGCTGCCACCGCGCGCTCCACAAGCATCTTGTTCGTAGCCATGATCTTGTTGCCGTTTTCATCTTTTCCGAAGATCACATTATCCTCCAGCCCAACCCGGAGATGGCCGCCCAAAGCGAGAGTTGCGAACAGGATCGGCAGATGCCCCGCACCCACGCCAAAGGCGGACCAGGTCGAACCAGGCGGGAGAAGATTCTTTAAATAAACCAGATTTTCAACTGTGGCGGACATTGCTCCGAGCACTCCAAGACAGAGCTGATAATGATTCGTCGCAGGCAGATGCCCCTTTTTCACAAAATAGTCCGTTACCCCGAGCATTCCGGAATCAAAAATTTCGATCTCAGGCTTTATGCCCCGGTCCAAATAGACGTCGCCAAGCTCCTGAAGGAACTGCGGGGTATTCATGAAGACGCCTCCCGGCATCCAGTTAAAAGAGCCGGCGTCGTAAGACCCCATTTCAATTCCGTCCAGTTCCTTGTGATGCTCCATACGCTTTGCATTCCCGGCGGGATCGCCCCCGGACACCCGGTTGTCTCCGGACGAGGTACAGTTTATGACCACATCACAGTCTTTATGCCGCCGGATCAGGCGGATCGTCTCGCGAAACTTTTCCTTATCCATGACTCCGAGTCCCTGGTCGTCTCTCATATGTAAATGAACGATGGCTGCGCCCAGCTTCCATACCTCGTATACATCTGACGCGATCTGTTCCGGCGTCTCCGGGATATTATATCCTGCAGGGGTAACGGCCCCTGTCAAAGCGGCTGTGATGATGGTCTTTCCCATATTTCATACTCTCCTTCTTATTTTCAAACAGATAAGACTTTGTAATTCCCTGACTTTATGTTATCAATAAAGCCAGGGAAAATCTAACGCAAAAACTTCATATCAGTAAACCGCATCCTGCATAAGGGCGTCCTGTATAAGGGGTCTTGCAGTGAGATACGAAATAAAGGAGCGCTATCTTACAAAGCCGCTACCGAAGGAGTCAAGAGCATCGGTCCACTCCATTGCTGAAGTTCTCGCTCTGTTCTCGCCGATCAGCCGGCGGTCAGATCAAATGGTTTATGTATTGAGTACTTTTCTTTGTTTGATAAACGGATCTTGTCAATGATCATTTCAATTTCAGCTGAAACCGCATCAATAGGCTTCGCCGCATCTACGTTCACCAAAAGATTTCTTCGCTGATAGTGCTCAATCAAGGGCTCTGTCTGTTCGTGATAGGAATGAAGCCGCTTTATGACCGTCTCTTCCCTGTCATCCTCCCTCTGCGTTAAAGGGATCCGGCAGGTATCACAGATGCCCTGCTCTCTGGGAGGCTCATACACGATATGAAATGTTTTTCCGCAGTTTGGGCAAACCCGCCTTCCGGCAAGCCTGTTCATGATCACCTGATCCGCCACGTCAAAATTGATCGCGCAATCCAAGGCACTTCCCATCTCATTTAATACCTTATCCAGGCTTTCCGACTGTGATAAGGTTCTGGGAAATCCGTCAAGAATAAAGCCATACTTGCAGTCCTCCTGCATCAATCTGTCCTGAACAATGTTAATTGTGACCTCATCAGGAACCAGAAGACCCTTGTCCATATACCCCTTTGCCAGCTTTCCAAGCGGCGTCTCGTTCTTTAAGTTATACCTGAAAATATCCCCTGTGGAAATTTGCGGCAAGCCTGCTTTTTTTGATAAGAAAGCTGCTTGAGTTCCTTTGCCGACTCCCGGGGCCCCGAGTAATATGATTTTCATATGCTTCTCTCCTTTCATGAAACATCTTATTTACTCCCGTACGATCGGAACCGTTCCTAGGCGGACAATCGCATTTGATTGACCAGTCTCCTTTTAAGTGATATTATAAAGCAAAATTCAGGCCAACATTGTCGAAAAAGAGAAAAAAGTAAGAACGGCAGAAATCAGCGGAAAGCGCCAATCTACCGTTGAGCGTCCTGCAAGCGCTCTGGAAAATATTTTTGCGAAATTTTGCACTTTTTATAAAAATTCTGCAATAAGAGAGTCCGAAGGAAAAGGAAGTGATGAAAAAATGCCTGTACAAATAAAATTAAGCACACTGGAGCAGAATCTTGCCTTTTTCAGTAAAATGTACGATGTGGTAAGGCTCGTAGATCCTATCAAAAAGACGGTCCTCGAATACGGCGATCATAGAGTGGGAGAAACGGGCGAGATTTGCTACGATTACTGGAAAAACGGAAAGATATGTGATAATTGTATCTCGGTCCGAGCCTTTCATGACAACAAGAGCTACATGAAGCTCGAACAAAATCCCGATGTAATCATGCTTGTCACTGCGATGCCCATAGAGGCCGCCGAGGGGCCTGTCATTCTGGAGCTTTTGAAAAACGCTACGGACAGCATGATGGTGGGAACAGGAGATTATAACAGCGGCCAGGCGATGCACAATATTGTACGCGACATCAACAATATGGTGATCATGGATCATCTGACGTCCATTTACAACCGCCGCTTTGTCGATGGCAGGCTGCCGGTGGACATTGTTCAAGCCACGGTCAAATCTCAGCCGCTGTCGGTCATCTTTATCGATATCAACAATATGAAAAAAATCAACGACGCGCATGGGCATACGATTGGAGATACGGCCCTGAAAAATGTGGCGGCTGTCATGCAGAAATGCATCAGGACCGATGTCGATTGGGTTGCCAGGTATGGCGGCGATGAGTTTATTATCTGCCTGAATAATATCGATAATACAGATGCCTACCGTATCGCAGAAAGGGTTCGCGAAAGCATTCTTTCAATCGAGCTGCCTTTGAAAAATGACGATACCCGGATTGAAATCTCATTTGGAATACAGACCATGTCTGAGTCGGCGCTTACGGCGGATGAAATCATCCGGATGGCTGATGAAAAAATGTACGAAAATAAAAATTATTGATTAGGAAAGCGAAATTGTAAGTAAAAAACTTCATTGAAATAGCAGAATGTCAGCGTAAAAGATAGCAAAAGTGCAATGGCAGGATAAATTCATGACAATCTGCAATAAAATGTGGGCGCGAATGCAATAACAAACCACGGTTTTTCCGTATAATTTCGGTTGTAAGAACAAATTCCCATAAGCTTCGCATTTGAATTAGTAGGAGGAAATCTTATGACAGATAGAAAAACCGATCTGCCAAAACGGCTGCAGGTTCTAAAAGACGCATACTTAGCTGCGAAACCAAGCATCACGATTGACCGCGCCCTGGCGTACACTGAAGTTTTTGAAAAATATCCTGATCTCCCGAGAAATATTCAGCGGGCAAAAGGATTCCGCAGGGCCTGTGAAACTGCGCCAATGCTGATTCAGGATCACGAATTGATCGTAGGCCATCCTTGCGGCAAACCCCGTGCAGGCGCGTTTTCCCCGGATACGGCATGGCAGTGGATTTCTGATGAATTGGATACAATCGGCACGAGGCCACAGGACCCGTATTTTATCAGCGAAGATGATAAAAAGATCATGCGTGAGCAGCTGTTCCCATTTTGGCAGGGAAAATCGCTGGCAGAAGAATGTGAGAAGGTATTCCGTAAAGAAAATGAAGAGCTGTGGGAGTTTGGCGCGGAAGCCTGCATCAGTGATCTGACTTATCATATTACCAGCGGAGGCGGCGATACCAGTCCGGGCTATGATATCATTCTCTTCAAAAAAGGGATCAATGGCGTAAAAGCGGAAGCCGAAGCCTGTCTCTCCGAATTACCACCGGACAAAGAGGAAGAGAAGGATAAAATTGCATTTTATCAGGCGGCAATAGAAACCTGTGAAGGAATTCTGACTTACGCGGCAAGGCTGTCTGCTTATGCTTTGGAATTATCTGAAAAGGAACAAGATCCAAAGAGGAAAAGGGAACTGGAATCCATCGCAGCAGTGAATGCCCGTGTACCGGCCAATCCGCCTGAAACATTCCAGGAAGCTTTACAGTCAATATGGACCATACAATCTCTGTTTTTAATGGAAGAAAATCAATGCAGCACCTCACTGGGCCGTATTGATCAGTATGTATATCCTTGTTATGCCGCAGACAAAGAATCGGGCAGAATGGATGACGCCCAGGCATTAGAATTAATAGGCTGCTTTATCATTAAATGTTCCGAAATGGTTTGGTATACTCCGGGCGCAACTGCAAAGTATTTTGCCGGCTATATGCCATTTATTAATATGACCGTCGGCGGATTGAAACGAGAAGGCGGCGACGGCACCAATGACCTGACTTACTTAATCATGGACGCAGTTGAAAAAGTCAGAGTTTATCAGCCTTCCCTCGCCTGCCGTATTCACAACCAGTCTCCCCAGCGTTATTTGGAAAAAATCGTAGACGTGATTAAAACAGGCGTCGGTATGCCGGCATGCCACTTTGATGATGCGCATATTAAGATCATGCTCAGAAAAGGCTTTGACTTTGAAGATGCACGTGACTATTGCCTGATGGGCTGCGTCGAGCCGCAGAAATCGGGGCGGATCCATCAATGGACGGCAGGCGGATTTACCCAGTGGCCGATTACCCTTGAAATGGCACTCAACCGAGGCGTGCTAAAATCCTATGGAGACAAACAATGGCTCGATACAGGGGATTTGAATTCCCTGACTACCTATGAAGAATTTGATGCTGCTGTAAAACGTCAGCTCGATTATCTGATTGAGATGAACGCCAGGGGAACCACTATGACCCAGGAGGTCTTCCGGGATATTACTCCCACGCCGTATATGTCTTTATTTGTTGACGGATGTATGCAAAACGGGAAGGACGTAACTGCCGGAGGCGCCGTGCTTTATGGCGGGCCCGGAACGATCTTCGCCGGTCTGGGAACCTATGTTGACAGTATGGCCGCAATAAAGAAGCTGGTTTACGATGATAAAAAGTATACGCTTGCTCAAATAAAGGAAGCCTTGGATGCAAACTGGGAAGGCTATGGGCAGATTCGCCGTGATTGTCAAAATGCTCCGAAATACGGGAACGATGATGATTACGCAGATCTGATTGCCGCAGATATCGTTGATTACACGGAAAAAAGGATCAATCAGCACAAATCCCTTTATGCGAAACAAATACACGGGACCTTATCTCAGTCATTTAACACGCCGCTTGGCGAAATGATCGGGGCAACTCCAAACGGTCGTCCTGCTTTTGCTCCGCTGTCGGATGCGATGAGTCCTACCCAGGGAGCCGACACAAAGGGTGTAACAGCGGTTATAAAATCAGTATCCAAGATCAATGTAGAATCCATGAGCCTCGGTATGGCCCATAACTTCAAAGTTACTAAAAATTCTTTGAATTCGCCGGAAGGCAGATCCGGATTGATCACCTTGCTTCGAACAGCTTCCGTCATGGGCAACGGGCAGATGCAGTTCAACTGTGTTGATAATGTGACGCTCCTTAACGCACAGAATCATCCGGAGGAATACCGCGACCTTATCGTTCGTGTCGCAGGTTACAGCGCCTTCTTTGTGGAGCTCTGCAAAGAAGTGCAGGATGAAATCATCAGCCGCACCGTGATTCAGTAAAGTGATCGAATTGGTTATCTTATTAGGGTCTGTAAAGAATTTTGTGTAAATAGAATTCCTG
>CAMJRV010000030.1 GCA_946408315.1 uncultured Bacillota bacterium
TGGAACAAAAAATAACAGTCATCTCATGAGCCTTGCGGCTTGCGCATAATGTGCAAACCGCAAGGCTCATTTAAAAGACTGTCACTCATCGTTACAGGGTTTCATATTCTTCTAAAAATCTCACCATCAGATCGGCGGTTCCCGCCAAATCGTTCAGATTGATCGTACCCACAGGTGTGTGCATATACCGCTGAGGAATGCATACTCCTCCTGCCAGAACTCCCTCTCCTGCCATCGAGGCGGACCACGCGTCCGTACCTCCGCCGATCATGACCTCTCTCTGGAAAGGAATCTTATGCTTTTCGGCAACGGAAATCAGTTTTCTGGTCAGCTTTCTCGGCACATTGTTGCCGGTAGCCCCCAGGATAGGGTCCCAGTCGTAATATTTGATCCCCGGACCGCCTCCCATGATCTGGGAGCACTGCCGTTCCTCCACGCCGGGAACTCCCCCGGTCAGAGTTACATCGATGGCGATCATCAGCTCCGGCTTAAAGCGGTTTACCATAGGCCCTCCTGCCCGGAGTCCGACTTCTTCCATGACAGAACCCGCCATGCAGACCGTCGGCTCGATCTTACGGCCCTGGAGCCCTCTCAGGATTTCAACCATAGCAGCGCAGCCGGCCCGGTCGTCTACAGCTTTCCCGGTATAGTATTTTCCGCCGTTCATAAAATACCCTTCCCTGTGGAACCCCATATAATCTCCGATCTGCACCCCGAGGGCCAGCGTTTCCTCCCGGCTTTCCGTGCCTACGTCAACATAGAGTTCTTCGATCTTTATGACCTGGTTATGTTCTTCCGCCGTCATGATATGGGCCGGTTTGGAGCCTGTCACGCCGTAGATCATCTTTCCGCTGTCCGTCTTGATCACCATATCCTGGTTGACCGCCGTCCTGTCGTCGTGGTAGCCTACGGGCAAAAATCTGACGAGACCGTTCTCCTCAATATAGTTGACGATATAACCGATCTCATCCATATGCGCGGAGATGAGAATCCGCTTGTCCGGGTCCGTACCGAATTTAATGAAATACTGGTTGCCCAGAGAATCCGTTTCATATTTGTCGTAAAGACCTTCCATCTGCTTTTTCAATACATTCGCCACGTCCTCCTCGTCGCCGGAAACGCCGAAGGCGTTATCCAGTTCAAAAAGGGTCTGTGCGAGCAAATCATGTGCCATTTTTCTCCTCCTTACATAACGAAGCCAGCGATAAGATACAAGATTACAGCGCCGCTTCCGGCAATCAGCGCATACGGAAGGGTTGCCGTCATCAGATCGATCGGTTTGATCTGGCATCCCTGGGAGCACAGGATAACTCCGTCACCGTAAAGGCAGGTGTTGCTTCCGAAGGCCGCGCCGGAAAACACGGCTGCACTGGCAAGCAGCGGATCAACCCCCATAGCAACCGCAAGCGGCACGACGATGGGAAGAATGATGGCAGCCAGGTCCCAGAAGCATCCGGTAGCATAGGCATATACCGCGCACACGAGAAAAACGACGGCAGGCAAGAAAGCGCCCTTCATGATCGGCGCGGTGACCGAGATCACATAATCCGCCAGCATCAGATCGCCGTTTACCGCCTGTACCGCAAAGGCAAGGACGGAAAGGGCCAGGACAAAGCCCATGCTGATGACTCCGTCATAGCAGCAGGTCAGCAATTCCTTTGGGCTCAGTCTTTTCTGCAGACCGTAAACGATCAGCGCGGCGATCACACCGAACAACGAGCCGGTCAGGACGTCCGTTCCGCTCAAAAGCGTAGCCGCGATCATGACAGCCAGAGGTATGAGAAACGGCAGGGGTGATGCCTTTCTTCCCTCCGGACTTTCCGAAGAATCTTCCGCCTGCAGTTCCGACAGGTCGGCTCCCTCCGGGAACACACCGCCGCCCTGCTCCGCCCGGAGTGTAGCTCTTTTGATCGGGCCGATCTTGGGGATCACGCCCAAAAGCTGCAGAAATACGACGGCGATGGCCAGCCAGCCGTAAAAGGCGAGGGGAATCGCCGAAATGTAAGCGCTGATGCCGGTTCCATCCTTCCCCACGATCCCTTCATTCTCCAGCAATGCTCCGAAATAAACGGCCCATGAGGACAGAGGTACCAGGATACATACGGACGCCGCCAGGCTGTTCACCGTATACCCCAACTGGATTCTCGGGATTCCCAGCCTGTCCGTGACTCCTTTCATCGTGGTGCTGACCGCCAGGTTGTGCAGATAATCATCTAAAAAGATAATCAGTCCAAGTCCGGCGGTTCCCAGGAGAGCCTGTCTCTTCGTGCGGATATACCGCCCGGCCCAGCGTCCAAAATCAAGTACGGCGCCCGACCGCTCAAACAGCATGATCAGCATTCCGAACATGGAGATGACGAGCACGAGCCATTGCAGCGTCTCATTGGACATCGAAACGTAGAGGTAATTGAACCATGTCTCGATAAACGCAAAAGGCCCTCCCGCAAGGATCAATGCTCCGACAGACAGACCGCAGATCATCGCGAAAAGAGTCCGTCTCGTTGAAACAGCAATCACCAGTATCGTAAATACCGGCAAAATGCTGATAATTCCATAACTATCCATATTGTTCCTCCTTCTGTTGATTTGTTCCGCCGTATTTTAAATACGGCCTATCATTATTTAAAACCACCGGCCGAAAAAACTCAATTCCATTAAAGTTTATATTTTTTATCCTTAGGTTTATTCCTTTTATCACAAATCGGCTGCCCGCTTTTACCCAATAAAAAAACTGAGAGGCTTATAAAAACACTCTCAGCAGCTGCATCCGGTTTTTCACATTGAATTTACCGTAAATATTATGGAGATGCTTTTTCACCGTGCCCGGCTCCACAAACAGCCGGTCGCTGATCTCCTCGTTGCTGTAGCCTTGCAGGAGAAGCGCCGCGATCTCCAGCTCCCGGGAGGTCAAAAGACCAGAGTGCCTGATTTCGTCAAGCTTTCTCAGCATGGGGTCTGTTTCCCGGTATTCATGACTGCAGATTTTTGCCGCCAGATGGTTATGGAGCTGACTCAGGATAAATACGTCCCGGTCGCAGAAATCCCCCATGCGTTTGCCGCGGTACAGGGACAGTGCTCCGTAGCATTTTCCGTTGCGCGCAATGCAGAGCGCCAGCGGGTATTCCAGCCCATGGGCCAGAAATTCATTGTAAAATTCCGTTTTTTCCCGAATCGCATTGTCGAACAGGTCCGTCTCTTTATAAGCGATGGGCCTCGCGCTTTTAAAGATGGGAATCGTATAGTCAATCCCCTCTCCGTACTCCAGATAGTTCACGATATCTCTCCGTTCGATATTGTTTGCAACGGGGTCGGAAAGGAGCTTTTCGCCGCTGTGACCGGCCAGATAGAAGGACGCGCTTGAATTGGGAATCAGTATGGTCAAAAGGTCCAGAAGATTGATTCTCATTTCATTCATGTCTTCCGTGTCATAAATCATATGAGTGATCTCGTTAAAAAAGATCCATTCCTTTTCTGTCAAATATTGCATCGTTCCACCACATCCATTCTATGAAGCCACTGATAGCTTCCTTCTCTTCCGTATTATTTAAAAGGGAGTGTCTCTCCGCAGAATCCCGCGATTCTGCCTTGAGACGCCCCCCTTATTTTAAATTTATGCCGCCGGATATCCGCGATGCAGACGTCCGGCCGAACGATGCAAATTAATAGAGATTTGCAAATATCTCTCTGATCTCTTCGTCCGTCAGGAATACGTAGTTGTTTGCCAGAAGTCTCTGCTGATTGTCGACGGTGGATTTTGTGAATTCGTCGATCTGTGCTTCCGTCATTCCATATTCCCTAAGCGGCTTCTTCATGATGAGCTTGTTCAGGAAGGTTTCCAGCTCGCCGTATACGTCGCCGTCGGGGTCTACGCCCAGAGCGTCCGCAAACAGCTTCGTAGCCTGCTTGATCTTGCCGTCAGGATTCTTTCTGGTGTACATCTTGAATACTTCGGTGAAGAACTGATAGTTCGCTTCTCCGTGAGGCACGTGGAACGCGCCGCCGATGGAATAGGACAGGGCGTGAACCGCAGCGCAGCCCGCATTTCCGAATGCGATTCCGGCATAGTTTGACGCCAGTACGAACTCCTTCAGATAGTTGAATCTTTCCTCTTCGCCCTTTTCTACGATTTCTTTGTATCCGGCCATGATCATCTCAATGGCATGCAGAGAATACATTTCCGTAAAAGGAGACGCTTTCGGAGACAGATAGGATTCGATGGCATGAATCAGCGCGTCGACAGAGCTTGTCACGAAGAACTTGTAAGGCAGCCCTTTTACCGTCTCCGGTACGAGGACGGCGTAATCCGCATAGGTCTGTTCGACTGCAAGACCCTTCTTTGTATGTAAGGATTTCAGTTCGGCGATCGTAACGTTTGTCACTTCGCTTCCGGTTCCGCAGGTTGTAGGAACGACGACAAGCTCTTTCACCTTTTTCGGCGCTACCGCTCCGGTGAAAAGGTCGACCGACTTTTCGGGAACGTCCAGGGCAAGGATCTTGCAGATATCGACGATGGTTCCTCCGCCGAAAGCGACGATCCGCTTGAAGTCATACTTTCTCATTTCGGCCGCGATCGCATCGATCATCTCGTCGGAAGGCTCGCCCGCGCCGTATTTTTCCTGGAAGATCACGTTTGTCTCAATTCCCAGGGGTTTCATATAAGGAGTGTAGAGCCATTCATTGGTCAGGACCAGATCATCTTTGCCTACCTTGAATTCATCATTGAATTCTTTGAACGTATCGAAATAAAATACTTTAGGGACTACTCTTAATGCCTGCATTTTAACATCCTCCTTTTAAATTTTAATATTTTGCACAGAATCTCTTTTCAAATTCCACTTTCAGTTCTTCTCTGAAATCAGGATGAGCGATCTTGATCAGATTTCTCGCTCTGTCCTTTAAAGTCTTTCCCTTTAATTCGGCAATGCCGTATTCTGTCACGATATAGTCGACGTCGTTTCTCGAAGTTGTAACCGCCGCTCCATGGTCGATAAACGGTGTGATCTTGGATACCAGGCTCCCGTCCTTCTTCGACGCTACGGAAGGCATCGCGATCACCGCTTTTCCCTTTCCGTCAAGGGACATCGCCGCGCCTCTCACAAAATCAACCTGTCCGCCGACTCCGCTGAACTGTCTGATTCCGATGCTGTCGGATACGACCTGACCCATGAAATCGACTGCCAGACAGGAGTTAATGCATACCAGTTTCGTATTCTGTGCAACGATGACCGGATTATTGACATAATCCACGGTCCTCAGTTCCAGAATGGGATTGTGATCTGCGAAGTCATAGAGGCGTTTGGAACCCATCAGGAAAGTAACGATCATCTTGCCCCGATGCAGTCCTTTTGCAGAGTTGTTGACGACTCCGGCCTCAAACAGGTCGACGACTCCGTCTGAAATCATTTCGGAATGGATTCCCAGGTCCTTCTTATCTTTCAGGGACTGGAGAACCGCGTCCGGAATCGCTCCGATTCCAAGCTGAAGCGTCGATCCGTCTTCGATCAGCTCAGCACAGTTTTTCCCGATGGCAAGCTCCACTTCGCCGATCTTCGGAAGGCCCAACTCGTGCAGCGGGCGGGAGGACTCGACGAATTTGTCGATTTTGCTGACATGAACAAAGGTATCTCCGAATACGACCGGTACCTGGTCGTTTACTTCAGCAAGAACGATCTTCGCCGATTCGATTCCCTGCATGGTGTAGTCGGAGGAAACTCCGGTACAGCAATAGCCGTGTTCATCCGGCGGAGATACCTGTACCATGAAAACATCCAGAGCAAAGATCCCTTTCCTGATATAGTTCGGCACTTCGTGGAAGAATACCGGTGTAAAATCTCCGTGTCCCTCTAAGATGGAGTCTCTGGTGGACGGGCTTGTGAACCAGCCGTTGAAACGAAAATGCTCTTTCATTTCCGGCTTGGAATACAGACCTTTTCCAAGAGTAACCATGTGGCAGATTTCAACATCCTTGTACGCTTCGGCATTTGCGACCATCGCGTTGACCAGTCCGGTGGGTTCCGCCACCGCATGGGCAAAGGCCACCCTGTCACCTGATTTGATGCTTTTCACTGCTTCTTCGGCAGTACACAGCCTGCTGTTATAAATTTCTCTCCAGTTCAAGTGTCATTCCTCCTGTTTCTTTAATTTTTTTATCACGTCGTCCATGTGGGCTTCATCCCACATTTTAATCGGTCCGTGCTTTGCGTGATATTGGGAATAGGATGCGCAGCAGTTGGTGCAGCCTCCGATCACCAATAAAAAATCGTATTCTCCGCCTTCTTCCGCGATGACAAGCTCTGCCGTTCCGGCAAGCTCCTTCTTTATCGCTTCATAGGCCTTTCCCCTGTCGTACCTGGGATTGCAGCCTCCGCAGAATTTTACTCCAACCAGCATTGGTCGCTCTCCTTGCTTGTTAATTTTACGCAATACTGCGTTACTGCTCGCCTCAGGCTCGCTTGTGTATAATGGATACACGTCCTTCGCCTTCGGCTCACGTGCCTTGCCTTGCGCAAAATTTCCTGCGCAAATCTCATGGGATATACAGGAACCGCCGAAATACTCCGACGGTTCTGTTTCTATTCTTGTTCCTGCGATCAGGTTCGTTTCTTATTTCTTGATCCCTACAATCGCTTTTGCCAGTTCTTTCTTCATCTCAATATTTCCCTGACGGGCGATCATGATTCTCTGAGCCTGCGGGGAACCTGCGCCGTGTAAGGATTCAGTTCTGTATCCCACCGCAGCGGATCCCAGACAGATGTTTTCGAGGAATCTCAGAATTCTCATCCTGTCTTCCGTCGGAACGCCGGGAGCGGCTGCAAAGAACTTATTGCACCATTCTCCGACAGTCATTCCGGACTCGCTCTCTACCTTCACAGTAGATTTGAAGTCCTTCTCGGACGGCATCGTTACTACCAGACCACCGGCGATATCCTCAGCCAGTCTTACGATCTCGTAAGGGAATCTGGTAACGTTCTGTTTACATACGTTGGCAAGCAGCAGATCGATCTGATAGTTTCCTGCCTGTGTCGGATATCCTTCTGCAGAGCATGCGATACCGCAGCAGTACAGGGTTTCATTCAGATGCGTCATTTCAATGAGCTTATCCTTGATGTGGGAAGCCTTGTGGGCGCCGTTATAGTCGGCTGCAAGGGCCGCGGCTCCGATGATGACGTCGCCTACGCCTACTTTGCATCCGCCGTAGGACTGTCTGTGATATCCTGCAAATCTCTCTACGAGCATGCCGGCAAAGTCATATTCTTCACACATGAACACTCTGTCATTGGGGATAAATACGTTGTCAAACACGACCAGAGCTTCCTGTCCGCCGAACTTGTTGTTTCCGAGATCCACATCGGCGTTCTCTTCCATCTTTCTCGTATCGCAGGACTGTCTTCCGTAAATCATGAAGAGCCCCGGTACGTCGGACTGAATCGCAAAGGATACGGCATACGCTTTGTCAGCTTCCGACATGGCGATCGTCGGCATAATCAGATGTTCGTGGGAGTTGATGGAACCGGTCTGGTGAGCCTTGGCTCCTCTGACAACGATACCGTCCGCTCTCTTCTCGACGATCCGGAGGAACAGATCAGGATCTGCCTGCTGGCTTGGCGCCTTTCCTCTGTCGCCCTTAGGATCGGTCATAGCCCCATCGACCGTCAGATCGTTTTCCTGAACGAATTCCAGGTATTTCTTGAACCTTTCATGGTACTCGGTACCATATTTCTTATCAATTTCAAAGGTAGTGGAGAATACTGCATTGAATGCATCCATACCTACGCATCTCTGGAAGCAGGAAGCAGTTTTCTGCCCAAGCAATCTCTGCATCTTGACCTTTTTGATCAGGTCGCCTGTGCTCTGATGCAAGTGCGAAAATCTGTTTACAGTCTTTCCTGTAAGGTTGGATTTTGCGGTCATCAGGTCGGCATACTGAGGATCGTTGGCCAGCTCGTACGTCATTGCAAGACATTCGATGGAAGGCCGGATCATCGGATGGTCTACCCAGTTCTTAACCTCTTCCCCAAACAAATACACCTTTGTGTCCAGTTTTCTCAAGCTCTCAATATATTGAGCCCCGTTCATTAATGCCATAATACAACCACTCCTTCTTGTAATATGTTCAGACCTGTCGCGGCAGTGCGACCCCATTGCCGGCGCCGCCACAGCGTCAAAAGGAACCTTTATTTCATAAATCCATGCCAAACTCAGCCGTCTATTCTTTATCCTTGTTCAGGATTTTCCTTGCCATATCCAGCAAATCTTCGCTGACGGAGGTATCGAGAACCACGTCTTCCACCTCGGGAATCTCAGCCATCAAGATCTCTTTTACGACGTCCTCTACCGTGTATTGCGCGGACGGGCAGGAACTGCACGATCCGGTCAGCTTTACATACGCGATCCCCTTGTCAAAAGCGGTGAGAACAACCCCGCCAAAATGGGACGCAAGGAGCGGCTCGACCTGATCGACGAGCACTTTCTTGATTCTTTCTTCCATAGACATACCCCCATCCTCTGGATTCTGTTACTCTAACTTCAGTATAAACAGTGCGATGACAGTTGACAAGAGCAAAATAGCCGTTTTTCAATACACGGAATTTTTAGAATTTTGATGTTTTTTATGGATCATTCTGTTATTTTACAGGGCACTCTGTTATAATGATTCTTAAATTGAAATGCAAGACAAATGTGAAACGACAGCAAATGAGTATTTCTCATGACTGTTCACAGAAAATATACTGCTTAAGGAGGATTTTTCCCATGACAAAATATCGCTTCAATACGAACTGCGTTCAAGGCACGTACCGTCCGAAACCGGGAGAACCCAGAGTTCTGCCCATCGTGCAGAGCACGACCTTTTCCTTCGATGATTCCGACTACGTCGCAGACTTATTTGATCTCAAGGTCGGCGGATCTTTTTACACGAGAATCGGAAACCCGACGACCGATGGCTTTGAAGGCAAAATGAACCTGCTGGAAGGCGGCGTGGGAGCCCTTGCCCTTTCCTCTGGTCAAAGCGCGAGCTTTTTCGCAATCATCAATATCTGCCAGGCCGGCGATCACGTCATCTCCTCATCGAATATTTACGGAGGCACCTTCAACCTGTTCGACGTCTCCCTGCGCAAGCTCGGCATCGACTTTACCTTCGTCGATCCCGATTCCAGCGAAGAGGAAATCCTGGCCTGCGCAAAGCCGAATACAAAGGCGCTCTTCGGAGAAACCATAGCCAATCCCGGAATGAATATCCTGGATTTCGCCAAATTTGCCTCGGCGGCGGAAAAGCTTTCCGTGCCTTTTA
The DNA here is from genome assembly GCA_946408315.1 of uncultured Bacillota bacterium. Taxonomy (GTDB): domain Bacteria; phylum Bacillota; class Clostridia; order Peptostreptococcales; family Anaerovoracaceae; genus Anoxybacterium. The sequence goes on from CAMJRV010000030.1 coordinate 9,290, forward strand.
TCGTCGACAACACGCTGGCCACCCCTTTTCTCTGCAGACCCTTTGAACACGGAGCAAATATCATCGTCCATTCCTCCACGAAATATACGGACGGACATGCGACCAGCGTCGGAGGGATCATCATCGACGGCGGCAACTTCAACTGGGACAACGGAAAGTTCCCCGGTCTGACGGAGCCTGATCCCAGCTATCACGGCCTGATCTATACAGAAGCAGCCGGCCCTGCCGCCTACATCACCAAGGCTAGGGTCCAGCTGCTGAGAGATTACGGCTGCACCCCCAGCCCCTTCAACGCGTTCCTATTCCATTTGGGCCTCGAAACGCTCCATCTGCGGATGGAACGGCACAGCGAAAACGCCCTGAAGCTTGCGGAATTTCTATCCTCCCACCCCTGCGTGGAATGGGTGAAATATCCGAGTCTTGCCGGTGATCCATATTTTGAACTGGCGCAGAAATACCTGCCGAAAGGAGCCGGAGGCATCCTCAGCTTCGGCATTAAAGGCGGCGCCGAAGCGGGTAAAGGACTGATCAAGCACCTTGATCTCGTGCATCTTGTCGTTCATCTCGGCGACCTTCGCACCAGCATCCTTCATCCCGCCAGCACAACCCACAGGCAGCTTTCCGAACAGCAGCAGATCGAAGCGGGAATCCTGCCCGAAATGATCCGCGTTTCCGTCGGCATCGAGGATATCGAAGATATCATTGCCGACTTTGACAAGGCGCTTTCCGCCGTTGCAGGATAAATTCCATGAACATGAGCAGGTGTATCATCATAACTTCATATCAGTCCATGCCGGTCAGAGAATTCTTCGATTTTCGTCAGGACGATTTCATCATCTGCGCGGACGGGGGCTACGCCTACGCCAAGGAGGAAAACATAAGACCCCGGATGATCATCGGAGATTTTGACTCCGCCGATCCCGGAACGATAGAAAGGGATCTGGAACGATCAGGCTGGAATGACTGCCGCATCGTCCGCGTTCCGGCGGAAAAGGACGACACGGACACGATGCTCTGCCTGAAATACGGCATCGATCAGGGTTTTCATCAGTTTTTTGCCCTCGGAGGGCTTGGGGGAAGGCTTGATCATACCGTAGCGAATCTTCAGACCGCGGCTTACGCTGCCGACCAGGGAAAATCGATCTGGTTTCTGGATGGGAACAATCAAGCGACTGTGAGGAGACCGGGGAAGCTCACCGTTTCCGAAGCGGATGGTTTTAAACTGTCCCTCTTCTCCTTTGGAGACCGGTGCGAAGGCGTTTCGATCCGGGGCGTGAAATATCCGCTGAATAACCATATCCTTACCAACCGGTTTCCTCTGGGCGTCAGCAACGAATTCTGCGGCGGCGCGGCGGAAATCAGCCACACGACAGGCAATCTGCTTATCATTTTGTCTCAAGATTGAATTATATACGCCCATGCCGGGCGCACAAAAAACCGCAGAGTTTAAATTCTGCGGTTTTTTTCAAAATACAAGATCAACTGATCCGGTTGATCGACCATACAATCCCACTGCCGGCTCCACCTAAGTTGAGATTGACAGTTAAGCCATTATCCACATAGTATAGACCCACTACATCCCCTGCATTGAGACGAACTTCTCCGGTAAGAGTGACTGTACCATTTCCAAGAATTGTCCGAAGCGTTAAAAGTAATGCAATACTCACATTGAGAACCGGAAACAGCCCAGTGATGAGGTTTGTCACGGTCGGAGAGCTTCTTCTAACAACGAAGGAAGGGTTTATCCCGGATCCCAGCACGACGCTGATTGCCGCAGTTGTGACATAGTTGATGGTTGCCTGTATCGAATAAACACCTGTTTCGGGAACTGCATAGTTGCCGGTAGTTGTATTGAAATTGCCGCTGTTAAAATAAGGCGCTGCGGTGGACCATCCTGTCAATTGCCTTCCTGCATTAACGCTAAGCGCAGAAATCGTAGCAGAAAAGCCTTCCGATGCCACGACGGCCCCGGCATTTAATATGCTTATGCCTGCGTTGACTTGTACCGTGGCAGACAGACTGACAACTGCTCCCGAGCTATTTCTCAAAGAGAACTGAAATCCTGATGTCACGTCTAAAAGTGCCGAACCAAAAATCTCTCCATATTTAAAACCGCTGCCGGCAGTATAATATTTAGGCGTAGTTTCGTTCGTTACAATGGAAAAATCTGCACCCGGCACACCCAGCGCCGTTTGTGTCACAACGAACCATGACACATAATACTGTCCTTCGTTTGCGAACGTTATCATTCCATTGACAGAATTATACGTCACATTGGGATCTGAATTAACCAGCGTCTCATTAAACAGCACGGGAGCATTCGATGCAATATTGGAAACTACGTTGTTCTGCATCTGTAAACCTAACCTAGACAATTGATTCTCTCCTTCAAAAAATCAGAAGCAGCCTGCATGCGTCAGTAAGAGATTCGTCCTCCTCTGACGCCGCCGTTCAGGCGAATGCAGGCATACTTATTTTAGATTTTAGCTTCTATGATACGCACGCTTCCCTGCACGGTGATATCCGATAATGTCAGCGCAGTACCGGAAGCGTTTACTAACTGCATGGTAAACGGCAATTGACCTGCCGTTACGTTAACCATTGCATTCCCGTAGAACTGACCCGGAATGGCAGGCGGAGCATAGCTTTCGCCAATCACCGCTGAAGTACCCTCATCAATCAAGTTGATTACTACAAAATCAAGAACCCCGGATCCGTCAAGGGCAATCCACCAATCGGTAAGATACAAGCCCGCGGCGGTAATTACAATGCTCCCCGCCGTATTGACAATATCTACAGGTGTACTTGCAAATTCGGTATCAAAAGGAAAGACCCCGTCATCTGCAATATTTGAGCCTGCTGAGTTTCTCATCTCTAATTGCAAGCTTCCCACAACACCGGATGGACCAGTTGGACCGGTATCGCCAGTGTCTCCAGTAGGGCCTGTTGCCCCAGTCGCTCCGGTCGGGCCGGTATCTCCGGTATCTCCTGTGGGCCCGGTATCTCCGGTCGGTCCTGTGTCTCCGGTATCTCCTGTTGGCCCGGTATCTCCAGTGTCTCCGGTAGCTCCAGTAGCG
>CAMJRV010000031.1 GCA_946408315.1 uncultured Bacillota bacterium
TTCGGAGGAAATGGTATGCGGACCAGCTGCGGAAGACGAATGAAGCGGGAGCCACGGCGCTGTATCTCTACTTTGTAAGGAAATTAAAAAAAGCCGGACTCAAGAGGCCTGAGAGCCTCACCCTGCTCGAATATGCCGCCGCCTCACAGGAACGGCTGGAACGGTTTTCCGTATATGACGCGGATTTTCTCCGTCTGACCCAGATATATCTGAAGATGACCTACGGCTACCAGCAGATTTCGGATGAAGAGCGGGAGCTTTTCCACGATTTTTATAAAGAGTTTTATAAAAATCTGAGGGCCGAAATGGGGACCCTCAGATACTGCGTACATTTTTTCACGATTTAACATTTTGCCGACACTTCGCTTCAGCAGCGTTCGGCAGAATTTATGTTATTTTTATTTGATAACCTTGACCGCCATCGTCTTGAAGATTGCGTAAAGCTCGTCCCCGATTTTGATGTCCATATCCTGCAGAGAACGGTTTGTGATCAGGACCGTCATGGGAATGCCGACGTCGAGGGCGACCTTTGCGCTTTTTTCGTCGGAGACAATGCCGGTCACCGTTCCTTTCAACATGTTTCTGGCGCTGCTGACGAGGGGCCCGGTACTCAAAATGACGTCCTCGGGGCGTACGGAAACCTTCGCCTTTCCTTCCAGATCGGTTGAAACGAAGATCTTTACTCCGTTGGTCACGGCGAACTGGTCGCTTCCTTCCCAGACGATTTCCGCGTCGTAGACGTTTTCTGATTTTTTGATGCTCATGAAATAAAGTTCCAACTGAGATTCAGATACCCGTATGCTCCGCCCGATATGGTGGGCCTGGATGTCTCCCCGCTTGATCATCTCATATACGGTATACTTGGACAGCTTTAATTTCTTGGCCAACTCTTCCGGCGTATATAATATTTCTTCCTGCATCGGATTTGCCCTCCACAAAACTAAGATAATATTGCTATTCACAATCGATACCACAGTACAGCAGAAAATGCTGCATTGCGACCCTGCGGCAACGCCGCCTTGCGACCCTGTCGCATTTAAATTTATAGAATCATTATAATGTGAAACACTGTGAACAGCAAGCAAAAACAAGGTGTTTTTCTTGTATCAGTATGATAAAATAAATACAGGTGCTGCTCAGATGGAGTAGGCGGTTAGCCCTCGCAAGAGGTGACAAAAAGGAGAAAACTCATGAGCAAGATTTCTTATATAGGAAAAGACCTGATCGAGAAGGGAGAGGACTTCGTCATCGCAAAGGTGGTCGATACCCATGGCTCTACGCCGAGAAAAAAGGGAGCTTGCCTTCTGATGAGACAGGACGGGACAAGGTATGGCACGGTAGGCGGCGGAAAGCTGGAAGCCGAGGTGGAGCGAATCTGTCTGGAAACCTTTCAGACGAAGGAGTCGCAGATCTATCACTTCCGGCTGACTGCGAAGGAACAGCAGGGACTGGATATGAGATGCGGAGGCGACGCCGACGTCAGCATCGAATATGTGGACGCGAAGAAGCCCGAAAGCTTTATTTCAGACTTCGATGCGAAGGCCACGGCCTTCATTTTTGGAGCAGGTCATGTGGGACAGGCTCTTGAGCCGATCCTTCGGTATGTGAACTTTACGACAAAGGTCATCGACGACCGCCCCGATTTTGCCAATCGGGAACGGTTCCCTGAGGCGGACGAGGTCGTCGTCATCGACAGCTTTCTGGATGCGTATCAAGGGATGGAGACCGATGAAAACAGCTATATCATCATTGTAACCAGAGGCCACAGCGGGGACTACGACGTCCTGAAACAGACGCTGAAACGGCAGACCGCATATATCGGAATGATCGGGAGCAGGAGTAAGGTGGCCGAGGTCTACCGTATGCTGCGGGAGGACGGATTTAGTCAGGAGGATCTGGACCGGGTTTACTCTCCCATCGGTACGGATATCTTTGCGGAGACTCCGGAGGAAATCGCGATCAGTATTACCGGAGAAATGATAAAGGTCAGGGCCGGTCATGGGGATCGGTAGAATGGTGTCAAAGGATCCGGGGCCGGAAGCGGTCCGGAAGTCGGCAGGCCACTGTGGGCCTAACCTTGTGGGCCTGATCCTCGCGGCGGGGTATTCCTCGCGCATGGGCGCGTTCAAACCCTTATTGACGATAGGCGATGTGACTGCGCTAGAGCGGATTTCTGCTACGTTGAAAGGCGTGGGGGTTCATCGGATCATCGGGGTCACGGGATATCAGAGAGAGCTGCTTGCGCCCGTTCTGGAAGCAGAAGGGATCGAGGAAGCGTACAATCCCGACTTTGACAAAGGGATGTTTACCTCCATCCAGGCGGGAATCAGAAAGGCACTTTCGGAAGCTCCGGCAGCCGCGGTTGGACTGAAAACTCGCCCGGACGGATTCTTTTTGATGCTTGTCGATTGCCCCCTCGTCCCATCCTGGGTGCTGGAACAGCTTTTGAAAAAGCATGAAGAGGAGCCGGAAGCTTTTCTCGTGCCCTGTTTTCGCGGGAAAAAGGGCCATCCTCTGTTTATCCCGGGTTCTTACGCGGAGGAAATCCTGGCGTACGGGGGAGAGGGGGGACTGAAGGCGATCACAAGCCGTCATGAGGACAGGTTGATTCGGCTTGAAACCGGCACGGAGGCGGTGGTCCTCGATATGGATACGCCGGAAGGATACGAAGAGATTTTGGAGTATTACGGCAGGCAGAAGGACCGGAACGGGAACCCGGAGACGGGTCTTTCGGGAGGGACGGATCCTCCCTGGAAAGAAGCTCTCAGTGGGAAAAGATTATTTCTGATCCGTCATGGGGAAATCAGGCAGCATAAAGAAAAGATTTTTTTAGGCCAGACGGATATCCCCCTTTCCGATCGGGGAAGGGAGCAGGCGCGACAGGCGGCAGCTGAGCTGGACCGCCTTGGGGTCGGGACCGGGCGAATCTACACCAGCGATCTGTCCAGAGCCTATGAAACGGCAGAGACCATCAGCCGGACCATGATCGCGGACCCAATATCCGGGGAAGAAGCGGAAGCCCAAAGAGAGGTGATTCCCTTGAAACTTTTCCGGGAGATGTCGCTGGGAGAGTGGGACGGCCGTTATATCAGTGAAATCAGGGAGCTATATCCGGAGGAATACCGAAAGCGCGGTGAACAGCTCCTAACCTATAAATTTGGAAATGACAGTGAAAATTTTTACGATTTGAAGTACCGTGCGATGAAGGGCTTACAAAGCGTGCTGAGGCAGGAAAGGGAAGCCGGGGACGGCTGCAGAGATATTGTCATCGTGTCCCATTCGGGTGTGATCAACGTGATCCTGAGCGAGCTGCAGCAGAAAGAGCTGTCGGAGCAGATTGGAAAACGCATCCCCAACGGAGGCATGGTCTTGATCGATTATTCTAATTGATGCGCCTGTGGAGACACAGCCGGCGCGGCACATGGAAATGGAGAGCAATTATGAAAGAGGTTTCGGTATATGATGCGGTGGGTATGGTGCTGGCTCATGATTTGACCCAGATCATCCCGGGAGAATTCAAAGGAAGCAGATTTAAAAAGGGACATGTGATCGCGCAAGAGGACATCGACGTCCTGTTGAGCATGGGGAAACGGCACCTCTTTGTGGTAGACAAGGAGGAGACGGATATTCACGAGGACGAGGCCGCCATGCGTATTGCGACTGCGGCGGCGGGCAGGGGCATTCGCCTGGTCGCGCCCGGCGAGGGGAAGATCGAGCTTGTGGCGGAGTATGACGGGCTGCTGAAGATCAACACTGCCATGCTGACCCAGCTCATCGATCAGGATGAAATCATGTTTGCGACGATTCATGAGAACCAGTTGGTCAAAGCAGGCCAGAAGGTGGCGGGGACCCGGGTCATTCCTCTCTTTGTCAACGAAAGTATCGTAACCGGTGCGGAGAAGGTATGTCAAAGCGGTCATCTCGTCGAGATCCTGCCTTTACAGAAATTGAAAATCGGCCTTGTGACCACCGGAAGCGAGGTTTATACGGGAAAGATCCAGGATGCCTTCGGACCCGTGCTGAAAAAGAAATTTGACGCCCTGGGCAGTGTCGTGGTCAATCAGTTGTTTGCCGACGATGACGAGGAAATGATCGCAGACTGCATCAAGCAGCTCATTGCGGAAGGTGTGGATATGATCGGCGTTACGGGCGGAATGTCCGTCGACCCCGACGACAGGACGCCTACCGGAATCAGAAGAGCAGGCGGCCATATCATAACCTATGGCGCTCCCGTTTTGCCTGGAGCCATGTTCATGCTGGCTTATATCGGAAATGTTCCTGTCGTAGGTCTTCCCGGCTGCGTCATGTACAGCAGAGTCAGCATCTTTGATCTGATCGTACCGAGAATCCTGGCCGGAGAAATCCCGACGAGGATGGATATCAAGAAGCTGGCCCACGGCGGACTCTGCCAGAACTGCGAGGTCTGCACCTATCCAAATTGCGGTTTCGGGAAGTCGTATTGAGTCTGAGAACTTCGTTTTGAAAATGGACTTTTTGAGGTAAAAAGGTTTGACATAGCATATTCCCAATGCTATTATAAAGAAAAGAGGTGCTACCGGTAAACGGTTAGCCCGGAAATTAAAAGATGATTAAAATAACCGCCTAGTTTTCCAGACTGTGGGCGGTTATTTCTTTTTTGTGAGTGTGTATGTAACGAGCACAACATTAACAATTAAAGCCAATAAGGCTATTGTTTCCGCTGACGACATACGCATCACCCCCCTCTTATGAGGGCTAACCGCCTACCGTGTCTCAGGTAGCACCTGTGTTCAATATACTACATATAAAATCCATTTTCAATACATAATTACATTTAATCCCATAAAATGATGTAAGATATGACGTGTTTCTAATGAGAGTCTTTTGCTAAAGATATACGGAACAAGATGAGAGCATAGATAAAAGGAACAAGAGTACAGATTATTGTCCAAGCTGCGATATGGGAGCCTTTATATTTCAGCAACATGTGGTAAATGGACCCTATAATCGGAATCATTGCAACAATACTTAGGAAAATCCCCCAGGTTGGCACCTGGATTCCGACCAACCCAGCTATGGCGCAAAAAGGGAGCAGGGTTTCCGGAGAATCCCATTTTGTATGAAAAATAGTGAAGTTTTCCTTTATCAAAAGCCCTGTGATATAGTAATTGCATATGGGAATCCATGATAGCCAGGCATTTCCAATCCCTTCGTTTTGCGCAAGTTTATACAGACCGACAGAGCCCAAAACATATGCCGCTATTCCGACTATTGCCGTAATAATTAATAAATTAACCGGCATCATTATGAGAATTCTCATTCTTTCTTCTCCGTCCCTTTCAAGGAAATATAAATCGGAATATATTCTATTAAAGGCAAGGCCTTAAATCATGGCAAGCAGAATTCTGGTGATATTGACTTCACCCAATGCGAAATGCCATAGAAAACTCTGGTGTATCTTCCTCTGTTTCAGTTGAAATTGTATTGTCCCAGTCTGCACCCCACATCCAGAACGGGGCACCGTAAGCCTTAACAAATCTTATCAAGAATTGCTTAAAGTCGCAATTTAAGCCGTATGCCCTATCATGCCCAATGGGTTCGGTCACATAGATATATAGGTTAGCACTAGGCCGTTAGTTAATTTTAGAAATTGAATATATTCTTTCGGGACATTATACTTGAATGTCTCTTTCAATTTCATAATATCGGATATGTGAGGCGGTTCAAAAAACTTAAAAACATGGTCGCAAAGATCAGTAAATGCAATCGTTTTTGAATGCAAAGCATTGATCTCTTTTAACTTTTCAAATAAATCCTCATAAGAATAGTCTTCATCATACGATCCAAATATGTTGTTCATAACAACCCCCTTCTTCGAAGTACATCGCGTTATATAAATTTACAAGCCACAATAATATGAATAGCCCCCATACTATAAATGACAGATCCATTTTGTGCTTTGTTTTGAAATAACCGATTCCGCCTGACAAAAACGCTGCATATCCTATATAATTTGTGATGGGAATCAATGGGGTTATTCCTTTTGCAATGAGGGAGATGAAAAGCATAGAAATTACTATCGTGAAGGTCGAAGCTAATTCCAGTCGATTAAATGTTTTCGGGCAATATTTTAAAAAGATAAATAATGCTATAGCAAACAATATAATCCCAAGGATAAAGAACATGGGGAAGGCGTATGTCTCTATGTTTTTCATTACAATAAAGTAATATTTTAGTTGGTTTATAAAGAATAGCAGACTAATTAGTACCGTTATGATAAAAAGTTTTTTATTCATTCTATAATACTTCCATCTCTTTCTTCACCTTGATAAACTTTTATAACGGGATATATCTCCATTTTAATCCATTCAATTCCCTTTCTCAAGACAGAAGCGAATCATTTCGCCCAGCAAAAGTCAAGAATTTTCGCCGATAAAGCTGCTAATTTATTTGAAAATTGGAATTATATAAAATGTATTGATACTTCAACAAAGAAGGTGTAATATAGCTTGAAGAATAAAAAGAAAGAACAGGAGGAATTCCTTGGCGGGTCCGCTGAGGTTTTTTATGTTAAAGAAAGTAAAACGGGTTTTAATTGGTAAACCTTTAAAGAATACCGCCCTGAAGGGCGAAAAGATGGGGATATTATGGGGCCTTCCCGTTCTGTCCTCGGATGCCATCTCGTCCGTCGCCTATGCGGGACAGGAGATGCTTATCGTATTGATCCCCGCGGTGGGTCTTGCTGCATATATGCAGATGTCGGTGCTGTCCTGGAGCATCATCGGTCTTCTGACGGTCCTGATGCTGTCCTACCGGCAGACTATCGACAGCTATCCCAACGGAGGCGGAGCCTTTGTTGTAGCAAAGGAAAACCTCGGAGAGATACCGGGTATGATCGCGGGAGCCGCTTTGGCGGTGGGCTACATCCTGACCGTTGCCGTAAGCGTATCTTCCGGTGTGGAGCAGGTGACCTCCGCATTCCGGTTCCTGTACCCTTATAAAGTTGTGCTGGCGGTGGCGCTGGTACTCCTCCTCATGATCGGAAATCTGAGGGGAGTCAGAGAGTCCGCCAAGCTGTTCGGTGTTCCGGCTTATGCCTTTGTCGCAGGAATTCTCGCTCTTATTATCGTAGGTTTTGTCAAACTGAAGGCAGGCTATGTCCCGCCGGAGCCAAACCTCGAAAAACCGGCTCAGTCCATCACGCTGCTGCTCATGCTGAGGGCTTTCGCCAGCGGGTGTACGGCGCTGACCGGCGTGGAAGCCGTCAGCAACGCGGTTCCCAATTTCAAGGCGCCCTCGACGAAATATGCAAAGATGGTGCTTTTGCTGCTGTGTCTGATCATACTGGTGCTGTTTGCCGGTACTTCCCTGATTGTGAACTATTACCGTGTCGTTCCGGGAGAAGAGGGGGCGATGCTGGTACTGCTGGCGGAGCAGGTTTTCGGCGACGGCTTCATGTACTATTACATCACCGCGTCCACTTTTGTTATCCTGATTTTAGGCGCCAATACCGCCTATTCCGGCTTCCCGCTGCTCATTGCCGTCATGGCCAATGAAAAGTATGCGCCGAAGCAGTTGAGCATGAGAGGGGACCGGCTCAGCTATACGAACGGGATCATTTCTCTGTCGGTTATTTCGATCCTGCTGATCGTCGGCTTCCGGGCGAACGTAACGTCCCTGCTGGGCCTGTACGCCATCGGAGTCTTCATTTCCTTCACACTTTCCCAGTCGGGGATGTTTATGAAATGGAGACGTCAGAAAAGCGAACACTGGAAGCTGAAGGCTTTTATCAACGGCTTTGGCGCTCTTGTGACGTCCATCGTCGTCGTTATCATCGCCTTCGCGAAATTCAAGCAGGGCTCCTGGGTCGTCATCGTCCTGCTGCCGGTGCTCGTGTACCTGATCGGAAAGGTTCACGGCCATTATGTCTCGGTGCGGGAGCAGCTGAAGGTCGAAGACAGCGAGTATGACGGCATTGAGTTTGAGAAGCTGAGCTATGCAAACCGGATCATCGTGCCGATTGAAAATGTGAATAAGGCCAGCATCCGAGCACTGCGCTACGCAAACACCATCTGTGACGATGTGGTGGCGTTCTGCGTCGCTATCAATGATGAAAGCGCCCGGGAGGTCCGGGAAAAATATGACAAGCTGGGGACGGATATCCCGCTCGTAATCAAGCTTTCCCCCTACAGAAGGGTGATCGATCCGCTGCTGCGGTTTATCGAGTCGACGGAATACGATTACGAATCGGGAGATATGATCACCGTTCTCTTATCCGAATTTGTGGTAAGAAAATGGTGGCACCGGTTCCTGCACAACAATACGAGAGCCTATATCGAAAAGAAGCTGCTGAAGCACAAGCATATCGTGGTATCGGTCATGCCGCTTCAGCTGAAGGATGACCGGTTTTATCTGGAGTCGCTGAAAAATCGGAAACGGAAAGAGGTGTAATCCATGAAAGTGAATATTGGGGTTGAAATCGGAGCCAAGCTGATTCAGGCCGGAATCGTGGATAAATACGGCAGGCTGATTGCCAGATCGAAAATCCAGTCTAATTATGAACGGGGGCTCAAAGAGATCGTCGCCGAGGCGGTGAAGCTGATTTACGATCTGCTGGAAGACAGGGATTACGAACTGAGAAACATCAAGAGCATCGGCGTAGCCTGCCCTGGCGTGCCGGACGAGGAAAACAGCAAAATCGTGAAGACCTACGTGCTGGGTCTTTACAATGCTCCGATCAAGGATGAGTTCAAAAAGCATTTTCCCCACACGCCGATCTATGTTGAAAACGACGCGCACTGTGCGGCAATCGCCGAGAGCGCCGCGGGCGCCGCTGAAGATCTGGACTATTCTTTGACCATCAATGTGGGAACGGGAATCAGCGGCGGAGTCATCATCGACAACAGACTCTACACGGGGATGAACAACGCGGGAGCAGTCCTGGGGCATATGGTGATCGACAAGAACGGGAAACAGTGTTCCTGCGGAAGGATCGGCTGTTTTGAGACGGTGTGCTCCGCCAGAGCCCTTATTGAGGAAACGAGAGCCGCCGCGATGAACAATCCGGATTCGAAGATTCTGGAGGTCTGCGAAAACGACCTCTCCAAAATTACGGAGACGACGGCCTATGAGGCGATGGAGCTGGGAGATGAAGAGGCGAAGGCTATCTTTGACCGCTACGTGGAGAATATGGCCATTGCCCTTGCCAACTTTGCCAACATTCTGATGCCCGAGGTAATCGTTATCTGCGGAGGCATTACGAATCTGGGAGAGGATCTTCTGAGACCGGTGCGGGACAAGATGGAGGACTGGATCTACAGCAGAGAGACGACCTTGCCGATGCTGAAGCTTTCGGAAATGGGAAGCGCATCCGTGCTGGTGGGCGCGGGAATGCTGGCCGAGTATAAGAGAAAATAAAAACAAGAGAAAAACAGGAGATCGAAAATAGAGAGAAAACGGGAGCGGCCGCAAAAGCGGATCACTCCCATTTTTTTCGCGTTTATTCCTATTCACGTTTCCATTTCTCAATCAGCCCCTTCAGGGCAGGTTCCATCTGGCTGACGGGGATCTGATTATAATAAAAGATCAAGGTTGCTCTTGTTTCTGCCGGTGCTTCGGTGTAGGTATCGATGGGGAGCGTGCTGATGCCGAGCTCCTGCGCCTCCTGGCACAGCAACGCGGCCGTTTTTTTGCTCTTCACGCTGATGAGCATATTGATTCCCGACGAACTGTTGACCGGCCGAATCATACCGGCGCCCCATCTGTTAAAAATAGAGAGGACCAGTTGGAGCTTCTGGGAATAGAGTGTCCGCAGTTTCTTTATGTTGGTCTGGTATAAGCCTTTCGACATATAGATCGCCAGCGTCAACTGTTCCGTCTTGGAACAGGTCTGGGTATAATCGCCCCGAAACGTGTCGAAGATGGCCGCCATGTTGGGAGGAAGGATCATATAGCTGATCTTGATGGACGGAAACAGCGTGGAGGAAAAGGACCCCAGATAGACGACTCTCTGGTCGTGGTCCAGCCCCTGGAGGGAAGGAATCGGCTTTCCGAAATAGCGGAGTTCGCTGTCGTAATCGTCTTCGATGATGATGCTGTCGTTCTTTCTGGCCCAGTCCAGCAGCTCATAGCGCTTTCCGATGGGCATTACATAACCGGTGGGGAACTGGTTGGAAGGACTCACATATACGGCGGAGCGGATGTTGGCAGGCAGCATGGCGATGGAAATTCCCTCCTTTCCGACGGGGACGGACGTAATGGCGAAATCCCGGTCGCGGAAAATATTTCTCACAGGCAGATAACCCGGCTCCTCCACGGTCACATGCTTCATCCCCATCTTGATCAGGATCGTGCAGAGCTGCCCCATGATCTGCTGGGTCCCCGCGCCGATCACGATCTGATCGGGGGTGCAGGTTACGCCCCGGGATTGGTAGACATATTTGGATATCTCCTGTCTCAGCGCCTTTTCTCCCTTGGAATCTCCTTCTCTCAAAAGCAGGTGCGAATATTCGGTGAGCACCTGGTTGATGCACTTTTTCCATTTGATAAAGTCAAAGCAGGAAGGATCATAATACCCGTGCTTCTCATAATCGGAGAGCAGCCCGGCTTGCCGGAGCGGGGCGATTTCCGGATTCTCCGCGTCTTCCCCTTTTCTGACGCTTCCCATCCCCGCGGAAATCTGGTTGACGAAATAGCCGGACTGGGGCTTGCTGTAGATATATCCCTCCACCAGAAGCTGATTATAGGCCAGTTCGATGGTGGTCATACTAAGGCCGAGGCTCTTTGAAAGGCCCCGCAGGGAAGGAAGCTTTTCCCGGGGCAGGATGCTGCCCTCAAGAATCGCGGTCTTTATGTAATGATAGAGCTGCAAATACAGCGGGACAGCCGATTCGCCCTGAAAATTCGGAATGATGGCCTTCATAGGAACCTCCTTAAAAAATGACTGTAAACTGTATATATATAATATCAGAAAATTCGGAAACAGTATGCATACGAAAGCGGGATTTTCATGAAAACAGTTAAATTGTATCTATATAAAAATTTAAAATTGCATATTTATTTAACTACAACCTAAGCGTATTATAATACGAGAAGGAGAATCGGTCAACTGATTAAGATATGTGATTCATTTTGTACCGGTTTCCAAAATGCAGTTGTATGACAGGAGTGATTTTCGATGACAAACAGAGAGCAAACGACAAAGATTATACTGACGGGTCTGATGATGGCGATGGTCGTGGTAGCAACTATGATGATTGCGATTCCGACTCCGTTTACCAGTGGGTATATTCATCTCGGCGACGCGATGATTTTCCTTTCCGTGCTGATTCTGGGCTGGCGATACGGCGCTGTGGCAGCCGGAGCTGGTTCCGCCCTTGCCGACATTCTCCTGGGTTATATGATATGGGCGCCCTGGACCCTGGTGATTAAAGGAGCCATGGGCGTGGTGATGGGGCTGTTTCTTCTGAGAGCGATGAAGAAGCCGGGAAGATATCTCCTGGGCGTTCCGGTGTATCAGCTGATCGGTATGGTGCTGGCAGGCTGCTTCATGGCGGTAGGCTACTGTATTGCGGGATGGCTCATTTACGGCAACTTCATTGCCGCAGTGCTGGGAATTCCATTGAATATCCTTCAATTCAGCATCGGCATGGTGCTCGCCACCATCCTCGCCGCCGCCCTGTATAAAACCCCGGCAAAGCGGTTTTTCACCTACCGGCCCATGATAAAGGAGGAGTGACGCCTCTTTTTTCAACAAAGCGATGAAAATAGCTTCCCCAATGAAATGAAATATGGTATGTTAAGGAAATAAGACAGGTATTTTGTATTTGAGATTATTTGAGTTTCTTGAATAAAGGGGGAGCATTATTATGAAGGTGCTTATTCTGAGCATTTCTACCGGACAGGGACACCATGCGACAGGGCAGGCTGTTCAAAACGCGTTCCGGGATAAAGGGGTCGACTGTGAGATTCTGGACGCGTATGAGTATATAGAACCGATCCTTTCCCATCTGGTATCGAAAGGCTATCTGCTTTCCGCGGCATATGCCAAGAGAATTTCATCCAAGCTGTACGATATCGTTGTAAAAAAGAACAAACCTTTGAAGAAATATTCGGTGCCCAAGCTTACCAACACGGTATTGGCGAAGGACCTCAGAGAATACATTGAAAAGAGCAATCCGGATGTGATCATCTGTACCCATGTGCTGTCCGCTATTTTAGTGAATATCATGAAGGAGAAAGAATGGCTGGATGAGTCTGCCGTGACGGTGGGTATCGTTACGGATTTCACCCTCCATCCCCTGTGGGAAGAGGCAAGGCTTTTGGATTT
>CAMJRV010000032.1 GCA_946408315.1 uncultured Bacillota bacterium
TTCTTCTTGCGTTCAGTATTTTTGGAAAGGGAGCTGCGAAGCAATCGGCACCCGGTGCAGCGGTTATTCAGTTTCTCGGCGGTATTCATGAAGTCTATTTCCCGTACATACTGATGAAACCGTTGCTCATTCTTGCTGCAATAGGCGGCGGCTTAGCGGCCGATTTTACCTTTGTAATGCTGAATGCCGGTCTGGTTGCGCCGCCTTCGCCTGGAACCATATTTGCAGAAATAGCAATGTCTCCTAAAGGAGGCTTACTGCCGGTACTTGCAGGTATTGCAGTGGGAGCAATTGTATCCTTCCTCATCGCTTCGGTGATTCTGAAGAGGGATAAGTCAGAGGTTGACATGGATGAAGACGCTTTGGGCATGGCGCAGAAAATGACTGCCATGATGAAGGCCGAGAGCAAGGGACAGAAGCCGCTGAGCGCTGCGTCGCCTGCATTCGCTGCTGTATCAGGTGAAGTTCCCAAGGTCATCGTGTTCGCATGTGAGGCGGGCATGGGTTCTTCGGCAATGGGCGAATCCATACTAAAGAAAAAAATCAAAGAAGCCGGTCTGTCCATTGAGGTCAAACATTCTGCGGTCAATGCGCTTCCTGCCGATGCGGAGGTCATTTTTACCCAGGAAAGCCTTGCCGGCAGAGCAGCCCAGGTTGTACCCGATGCAGAGATTATAACGATCAAAAACTTCCTCGAACAAACCGCATACGACGAGTATCTGAGCAGGTTTAAGAAATAGTACTTAAATCTGAGTAAATGAGGAATGAGGCTATGAACAGTATGGATGGTTTTACTGTCAGGCAAAAGTTCATATTAAGCAATCTGATTGAGAGGAGCCCTTTGTCAATAAAGGGCCTCTCTCAGCAAATTGACGTCAGCGAGCGTACCATCATGCGCGAGGTTTCCGCAATGAATGACTGGCTGAGAAAATACAAGCTGCGGATCGCCAGCGGCGGAGGCGAGCTTGCTATCAGCGGCAATCAGAAGGACATCGATACGATACGCAAGCTTTTCGATGGGATACCACCTTTGTGGCTCCTGACCCAGGAGCAGAGGCAGGTACTGATCACGGCACAGCTTCTGCTGGCAAAGGAACCGATCAAATCGGCGTATTTCGGCTGTCAATTCAACGTAGTTGAGGGTACCATCATCTTTTATCTCGATAAGATCGAAAGCTGGCTTAGGACGAAAAATTTGAAGCTCATCAGGAGAAGGGGATATGGTCTTGAAATCATAGGCTCCGATTGGAGCAAAAGAAATGCTTTTGCCGAGCTTCTGTACAATTACAAGTCTATAAGCGAGCTTCTGGCGTTTTTGTATGAGGATCATAACGATTATTCGCTGAATGTCTTTTTTGAAGTAACTTTCGGGAAACAGCTCGTTGCCGACGTAAAGGGCATGCTGAAAAAACTGTATTCCGAGAGCAGTGTACTGAAGGACAATGATGTTGACAATTTCAGCACCTTCATTCATTTACTGCTGGCGATCGAAAGAACGCGCAGCAAGATGCCGATTGAACTTCCGGAGGAGCTCATAGAGGATACCTTATCCATCAGCGGGGTTTCCGTCATAAAAGACATTGCCGGTGTTCTTGATGAAAATGGAATAGAACTTCCTGAAAGTGAACTTGCATATCTTGCGATTCATCTGATGGAGGATAGAAATACATATCCTGATGACAAAGTGCCGGAGGAACTGGGCTTTGATCTTGAGGACGCTGTCCGGGAAATCGTATCGATCACAGGAAAAAGGCTGAATGTGGCAATTCTGTGTGATAATCAGCTCGTGAGCGGGCTCATGCAGCATATCAACCCCGCGTTATACAGGCTGACGATGGGGCTTGAAGTGAGAAATCCGATCATCGACGATATCAAAGAGTATTACAAGGAATTGTATGAAGCTGTCGACTATGCATGCAGGCTGGTTTTTTCAAAATACAATCTCCTGATACCGGCCAATGAGCTTGGCTATGTGACGATGCATATCGGTGCGGCGATAGAACGGCAGCATGGATCTGAAAACAGGCTGCGGGTTTTGCTCATCTGTCCCAACGGGATCAGCACTGTGAAAATACTATGCGGTAAGCTGAAAAGCAAATTCCCGGAAATCGATGCGGTTGACGTATGTTCCCTGAGGGAAATGGATGAAAAGATAAAGGAAAACTATGACATCATATTGTCAACGGTAGATGTAAGCAAGAAGTCCGAGAACGACATCCTCTTCATTTCTCCATTTTTGCCGAGCAAGGATGTTGAGAAGGTTGGCGCCCTGATTAATGCCAGGATAGAGGAAGGCGGCGGTATGAAAATACCTCCGGATGAAGGCTTTCCTGAAGCGGCGGGAGAGACGGAAGCGGACTTTGTTGCGGCAGACAATATGATTAAGAATTTCAAGCTGAAAAGCTTTGAATGTGATAATATCCGGAGCACGATAGGGGAAATCGTTCAGGAGCTTTACGGCTCCGGTTTCATCGCCGAAACAGGTAAGGTGGAGAATCAAATCCTGAAGAGGGAAGCAAAGGGAAGCGTTGTGATTCCTGGGAGCCATGTGGCTCTGGTCCATATCAGGACAGAGGAAATCGACTCCCCCTTTGTAGGCGTTTTCAGACTGGAGCGCTTTATCGAAATGAAAAGCGCAGGATTCTCCGTAGAAAATGTAGATACCATCCTGGTTATGCTGGCAAGGAAAAACGAGAGGGATTATATCCTTGAGATGCTCGGCAAAATCAGCGCCTCCCTGGTAGAGAGCGAGAGCGTTATCAATGTATTGAGATTTGGAGATATAGCAGATATAAGAAATGAACTGATAAAAATAATCAACAGGGAGGAAAGCGTATGAACAAATCGATTTTGAATGAAGGAAACATTATATTGAGCGCCGCGTCGGAGGGAAAGTTCGAAGCTATCGAAAGAGCCGGAAAACTCCTGGCGGACAACGGCTATGTGGAGCCGGATTATATAGAGGGTATGAAAAAAAGAGAGATGGAAGTGACCACCTATATCGGTAACGGAATCGCCATTCCTCACAGTACCTCTCAGTATATAAAACACATAAAAAAGTCGGGAATCGTAGTCGTGCAATACCCGGAGGGAGTGGATTTCGGCGAGGGGAATATCGCCTACATCCTGATCGGTATCGCGGGTATGAATGATGAACATCTGGAAATCCTGTCCTCCATCGCTCTGGTATGCCAGGATGAGGACAACGTAGGAAAGCTCAGGAATGCGGACGCCAAAGAGGAAATCATATCGATCCTGACAGAAGGGGATGAATAGATGATCAAGACCGTGACTCTGAACCCGGCGGTGGATAAAACCGTGGAGATCAATGATTTTAAAGTCGGCGAAGTCAACCGGATTTCTTCTATCCGGCTGGACGCGGGAGGAAAAGGGATCAACGTGTCCAAGACGATCAAGGCTCTGGATGGAAGCAGCATTGCCACAGGATTTCTCGCAGGACGAAACGGCGATTATATCAAGGATTGCCTGGACAAAATGCAGGTGCCAGGGGATTTCCTCTTTGTAAAAGGAGAGACGAGAACAAACCTGAAGGTAGTTGACAGGCGGAACAAGACCAATACGGACATCAATGAGCCGGGCCTGATCGAGGTAACGGAGGAGGATCTGCACCGGCTTGAGAGCAAGCTCTTTTCCGATCTAAGCAAGGACGATATTTTGGTTTTGTCGGGAAGTATTCCCTCCAATGTGCCGGTAACTATCTATCGGGAATGGACTGAAAGAGCCAACAAGTCGGGGATAAGGGTATTCCTCGACGCGGACCGGGAGCTCCTTGAAGAAGGACTCAAAGCCGGGCCGTATTTAGTAAAACCGAACCTTGCCGAGCTGGAAATCCTGTTGGGCAGAAAGCTTGATGACATGAATGAGATTGTGAGGGCGGGGCGCAGCCTGCTCGATAGGGGCATAAAGACGGCGGTTATTTCTCTTGGAGCTGACGGGGCGGTTTTCTTTCATGGGGAGCATGCGATATATGCAGAGGGCCTCAAGGTAGAAGTAAAAAGCACGGTTGGAGCGGGAGACGCGATGGTGGCAGCTCTGGCCCTTGCCATCGACAGAGGTTACGGGCTCGAAAAGGCCGTTTCCCTGTCCGTTGCGGCAGGCACTGCCAATGTGGCCAGTGAGGGTACGAAGCCGCCTGCTTTAAAGGATGTGCTTGATTACGAAGCCGAAGTGCAGTTAAAATACTTGTCAATTTGAATGATATGGAGGTCAATCGATGAAAACGAGAGCAGTCAGATTATACGGCGAGAATGATTTGCGCCTGGAAACCTTTGAACTGCCTGAGATAAAGGACGATGAGATACTGGTAGAAGTGATTTCCGACAGCGTCTGTATGTCGACCTACAAGGCGGCGATCTTAGGAAAAAAACACAAGAGAGTACCCCAGGATGTGGACGTAAATCCAATCATCGTGGGACATGAATTTACAGGAAATATCGTCAAGGTGGGCGATAAGTGGAAGGGTCAATTCAAAGAGGGGACCAAATTTGCGCAGCAGCCCGCGCTGAACTACAAAGGCTCCATGTGGTCTCCCGGCTACTCCTATATGTATTTTGGAGGAGACGCCACATATAATATTATCCCTCATGAGGTTATGGAGCTTGGCTGCCTGCTCAACTACGACGGAGAGACCTATTACGAGGCGTCGCTGGCGGAGCCCATGTCCTGCATCATCGGCGCTTTTCATGCAAATTACCACACGGAAATGGGAAATTACGTGCATAAAATGGGTATCGCGGAAGGGGGCAGGATGGCGCTTTTAGCGGCTGCCGGTCCCATGGGTCTGGGGGCTATAGACTATGCCCTGCACTGTGACAGGAGACCGGGGCTGCTCGTCGTCACAGATATCGATGATGAGAGGATCGAGCGGGCAAGAAAGATATTCCCCGAAGAGGAAGCGGAAAAATGCGGCGTGAAGCTGGCTTTTGTCAATACTGCAAAAATTGAGGACGCGGCGGGGCAGCTGAAAGCCCTCTCCGGCGGAGAAGGCTTTGATGATGTGTTCGTATTCGCCCCTGTGAAGCAGGTCTTTGAGCAGGGGGACAGCATACTGGCAAGGGACGGCTGTCTGAATTTCTTCGCGGGTCCGACGGACACCGGTTTTTCAGCGTCACTGAACCTGTATAACATCCACTATGCTTCCACCCATGTGATGGGAACGACAGGGGGAAATACCGACGACCTGATCGAGTCGCTGAAGCTTACGGAAAAGAAGCTGATCAACCCTGCCGTCATGGTGACCCATATCGGCGGTCTGGATTCCGTTGCGGAAACAGTTCTCAACCTGCCCCACATTCCGGGCGGTAAAAAACTGGTGTATACCCACATCGATATGGAGCTCACCGCCATAAGCGACTTTGAAGAAAAGGGCAGGACCAACCCGCATTTTGCGAAGCTGGCGGAAATAACGGGCAGAAACAACGGTTTATGGTGCGCGGAGGCAGAGAAATATCTGCTGGAGAACTGGGGAGGGTGAGAATAACATGATATCAAAAGCGATCACAATAACGAATGACACGGGGCTTCACGCCAGGCCCGCGGCAGTGTTTGTAAACACGGCGACAAAATTCAAATCTGAGGTTATGGTTCGGAAGGGCGAAAAACAGGTGAATGCGAAGTCCATACTGGCGGTATTGTCGCTGGGTATCTCCAAAGGATCGGATATCGTAATCTCTGTCCAGGGTTCCGATGAGGAGGAAGCCATGGGTTCCCTTACTGCACTGATCGAATCAAACTTTAATGAGTAGATGAGATATGAAATGGCTTTGAAATGAAGAATGCAAAAAACGGGGCAAAACGGTGTGCGGTTGGCCCCATTTTTTTGCCATCTTGACAACATAAATCCTATCCTGCTAAAATAAAAATAGTTTGGCGCCTAACAAAATGAATTCAAGGTGGTATCATGCGATTTAATTTACAAAATATAATAGATTCAAAGCTTTTTACAGAATTTGAAGCTGATAATTCTGATCTGGATATAAAGAAAATCAACTCTTTTATTTTTTTTATGAAAATAAGCGCCGAACTGTCTGCGGAATTGCAATTAAGGCTGGTAGATTTTAAACTCTCCACGGGTAAAGTCCTGACCTTGCTGGTGCTATGCAAAAGAGACAGCGGATCGTATATGCCCTCTGAGATAGCAGACCTTATTGGAGTTACCAGGGGAACCATGACCGGCTTAATTGATGGACTGGAAAGAGATCAATATGTGATTCGGTCTGCACACGATTCTGATCAGCGAAAGATATTCGTGAGTATTACGGAGAATGGGAAAAAGATATTAAAAGAAATACTGCCTTTCTACTATCGTTTGCTGTCGCAAGTGCTGGAAGCGTTTACCGGAGAGGATGCGGACAATCTGGCCGAGTATGCCATGAAGCTGAGACGCGAGTTAGAAAAAACAGAAGAAATCAAAAAATAATTTTTGAAAAGCCAGCGAACTATTTTTTTAAACAGTTAGTTTGGCGCCTAATTAATTATGGAAAGTGAGGGTAACATCAATCTATGAATATTTTAGTAACCTTAAACGCAAATTACCTGAAGCCCTTGCGGGTTATGCTGAAGTCTCTGTTTCAGAACAATGAAGGGGAGTACTTTCAGATCTATTTGATACATACAAGCCTGACAGAGGAAGAACTCGAAGCTTTGCGCCAGTTTATCGAGGTGCATGGCAGTCATTTGCATGACATTCGTGTCGGTGAGAACTTTTTCAGTGATGCTCCGATCCTGCTGCACTATACGAAAGAAATGTATTTTCGCCTTTTAGCCTACCAATTGCTGCCGGAAAGCCTGGATCGAATTCTGTATCTCGATCCGGACATCCTCGTTTTAAACCGAATTCGGGGCCTTTATGAAACGGAGCTTTCAGATTACCTTTATGCTGCTGCTTACCATGATAAAATATCAGTGAAAGAAATCAATAAACTGCGTCTTCTTCCCTATGAAATTGACGAATACTTCAATTCGGGCGTACTGCTTATGAATCTGGAGCAGCTTAGAATTCAGGCCGACGAGAAGGAAATCTATCGTTTTGTGGAAGAAAACCGCTCCAAGCTGATCATGCCAGATCAGGACATCCTGAATGCTCTTTATGCAAAGCAAATCAAAAAACTTGACGAGAAGCTTTATAACTATGATGCGCGTTACTATAGCTATTACAAGTTAATCAGCAACGGAGTCTATGATATGGAGTACATCATTAACAACACGGTAATTCTGCATTTCTGCGGGAAAAAGAAGCCCTGGACCAAACGGTACAACGGCAAATTCCACTCCTTGTATAAGCATTATGAGAAGTGTGCAAATGAAGTTGAAATATGAAACGAACCTGCGAATTCTTAGGATGAAGTGTCGGCAGGAGTAATCTACTGCTATCAGAATTACAATATCTTAAAAGATATTGCATTGCAGAACGTATGTTTGTATAATGCTTGTAAAATGATAGATCGCAGGAGACGCCTATGTCAAAAAATTCACTGGAAATCTTTCATAGTCTGACGGAGCGGTGGTTTACCAGCACCCTTGGTTCCCCTACGGCAGTTCAGGAGCAGGCCTGGCCGGTAATTGCCGAAGGCAGGCATACGCTGGTATCCGCGCCGACCGGTACCGGTAAGACTCTTACGGCTTTTTTGGTATTTATCGACAGGCTGCTGGAACAGGCGGGAAACGGCAGTTTAAAGAATGAACTCCAGCTGATCTATATCTCACCCCTTAAATCACTGGCCGGTGACATCCGGGAAAACCTGCGCCGTCCGCTGGAAGGAATTCTGGAGGAACGGTTAAAAGCAGGGGTTTCATCAGCCGACGCAGAGCTTCGCATCGGCGTGCGAACCGGCGACACCACCCAAACAGAACGGAACCGGATGATTAAGAACCCGCCTCATATTCTGATTACGACGCCCGAATCCTTATATTTGATGCTGACCAGTCAGTCCGGGCAGAAAATTCTGCACACAGCCAAGGCCATCATCATAGATGAACTGCATGCCCTGATCGATTCCAAGCGAGGGGCCCACCTGATGATGTCTGCCGCGAGACTGGACAGGCTGTGCGGACAGCCGCTGCAGCGGATCGGCTTATCGGCGACCATTGAGCCGTTAAGCGTTGCGGCTCAGTATCTGTCGCCTGACCCGGTGACGGTGGTTGCTCCCAAGATGGAGAAGAAGATTCGGATTGAAGTGATCAGTCCCCTGGTGGAACAGAGGACCGCGATGAAGGACCCGATCTGGCAGGAGCTGGCGAAAAAGGTCTATGCGTATTGCGGAGGTGCAGGCAGCGCCATCGCCTTTGTAGAAGGGCGGGCCTATGCGGAGAAGCTGGCCTATTTTATCAATCAGATCGGAGGAGAGGGCTTTGCCCGGACGCATCATGGCAGTTTATCCAAAGAACAGCGTTTTGAGGTAGAGCAGGCATTGCGCAGCGGTAACCTGAGGCTGCTATGCGCCACTTCCTCCATGGAACTGGGCATAGACGTGGGCGAGATCGACCAGGTGTTCCAGATCGGTTGCCCCCGTTCCATCTCCAGCACCATGCAGCGATTGGGCCGGGCGGGGCACAGTCCTCGACGGATCAGCGTCATGCACATGTTTCCCAGGGAAGCGGCGGAAGGCCTCTATTGCGGACTTACCGCGGAGGTCGCACGCCAGGGCGGGATCGAGTATTCCAAGCCGCCGCGGCTTTGTTTTGATATCCTGGCCCAGCACCTCGTATCGATGGCCTGCGGCAGCGGCTATTGCGTCGAGGATGTCATGGCCCTTCTGCCCCGCGCCTATCCTTTCCGTGATGTGACAGAGGAGGATGTCCGGGAAATCCTCCGCATGCTGTCGGGGGATTACGAGCATGAGCGGGATATCCCCGTCCGTCCCAGGATCCTCTATGACCGGATTCATGATAGTGTTCTTGGGGACGCTTACAGCCGGATGCTGGCCGTCAGCGGGGGAGGGACGATTCCGGACCGGGGATTATATACTTGTCGGACGGAAAGCGGCGTCAAGCTGGGTGAACTGGATGAGGAATTTGTCTTTGAAACGAGGATCGGAGACCGGTTTCTGCTCGGTACCTTCGCCTGGCAAGTCGTCAACATCATGAAGGACGCCGTCATTGTAGCCCCGACAAATACAGCCGGGGCCAAACTGCCTTTTTGGCACGGAGACCTCAAAGGGCGAAAGCTGCGGACCGGTATGGCCTTTGGAGGGATATTCCGCAGGCTGACCCAGGCGGATCAGTCCGGTTCGATGTTAAAGGAACTGGAAAATCTGGGTCTTGACGAGGCTGCCGCCCAAAGCGCGCTGGGATTCTTGAAGCGTCAGCTTCAGAGTACCGGAATCCTGCCGGATGACCGGACGATCGTAATAGAACATTTTATGGACGAAAACAGTAACCATCAGATGATGGTGCATTCCGTATTCGGCCGTCCGGTAAATGAGCCGCTGTCCATGCTGGTCAAAGAAGCGGCAAACCGCCGTATGGAGACGACCATCAACTGTGTGGCCGACGATGACGGATTTTTGTTGTTTCCCTATGACGGAAGCCCGCTGCCTCAGGGCCTGCTTCAGGAGGTTTCGCCGACTGCCGCCCGGCAGATCGTCGCAGCGCTCCTTCCTGCCACGCCGCTCTATAGTATGAATTTCCGCTATAACTCCTCCCATGCTCTTTTGATGGGGGTAAAAAGCAATAAACGCCAGCCTCTCTGGGTTCAGCGGATGAGAAGCGCAGAGCTGCTTTCCTCCCTGGTGGAGCAGGAGAATCACCCTCTGATACGGGAGACCAAACGGGAATGCATGGAGGATTACTGGGATCTGCCGGGAGTCGAATATCTCTTGAATGGAATACAATCGGGCGATATTCAAATTCGAGAGCTTTACCTCGATGTACCGTCGCCCATGTCTCTCTCGCTGAGACGTCAGACAGAGGCCAGCATGATGTATGATTATGCGCCGACGCCCCAGAGCATCCATCAGGCCACGGCAGAAGCTTTAAAGAAGGCGGAAGCGATTACCCCCGCTCCTGAGCAATTGGCAAATGTATCCGAGCGGATCAAGCTTCCGGAAGATGAACAGCAGCTTCATTCCCTGCTGATGATGGAAGGCGATCTGATTGCAGGGGAGCTTGCGGTTCCGATTGAATGGCTGGAGGCGCTGGCGGACAGGGGACGGGCCCGGTATATTGAGCCGGGATTGTGGATTGCAGCCGAGCAGGAGCAGGAATATGCCAAAGCTTTGACCGGCAGAGACATTAAAGCTGGAACGCGTCTTGTTCAGCGGCTGTTGAGATATCGGGGAGCAAAATCATCTGATGAAGTTGCGGAGCGTTATCTTTGGACGGATGAGACGGCCCTTGAACTTCTGACCCAACTCTGTACAGAGGGAAAGGCGGTAGAACAGGAGGAACTGTATTATCATGCCGGTCTTTATGACCGGGCCAGAAGAGAAACGGTCAAAAGCCGCCGTCGTCAGGTAACCACCTTGCCGGCGGAGCGATATGCGTCCCTGCTGGCGAGCCGGATGAAGATCTCGGCTCCGGCGGCTGAGCAGCTGGAGGCAGCGCTGAAAACGCTCATCGATCAGCCGTTTCCGGCAGAAGTCTGGGAGAATACCCTTCTGCCTGCCCGAGTGGAAAATTATCGCCCGGAGCTGATAGACGCCTTTTTATCTCATGGAACTTTATTCTGGCAGCTCAGTTCCGACGCCAGGCTCTCATATCAGCCAACCGGTGATATCGATTGGGAGGCGGACCTGTCGGAAATCCTGGAATCTCTGGACGGCAGCGAAAAGGTGATTTACCAGGCCTTATTGAACTATGGAGCCAGCTTTATGCAGCGGTTGAACGGGCTGGTGGAAGGCTCGCCTTATGATACTCTGCTCCAGCTTGCAGCCAAAGGACTCGTGAGCGCGGACAGCTTTATTCCCGTCCGGCAATGGCTGGACCGTGACAGACTGCAAAAGAGTACGGCCCGGCAGCGGGTCAATGCTCGAATGAAGATCCTTTCCACCGGGCGATGGGAAGTAATCCGTCCCCTCAAGCTTCTGACCGCCGAACAGCAGCTTAACCGTAATTTCGACCGGGCGGTGATCCTTTGCCGGGAGACGATTCAGAGGATTCCGTGGAGTAAGGCGCTGGAAACACTGCGCATATGGGAATATACCGGCCAGGTCCGCCGCGGTTATTTTATCGAAGGTTTGTCGGGAATCCAATTTATCCGGGAAAAGGATTATGCGGGAACGATACTGACGTTAGAGCAGCCGCAGGATCAGATCGTATGGCTGAGCGCCGTCGATCCGGCTCAGCCCTGGGGGAAAAGTCTGCCTCATAGGCCGGACAGAAAATTTCATAATCTTCCCGGTACGGTCGTCGCCCTGCGGGCTGGTGTACCTGTGGCCGTGATGGAACGTCAGGGCAGGAGCCTTCGGGTTTTTGAACCGGACGATCTGGCCGAGGCCCTTCATATTTTCGCTCAGGCCTACGACGGGCGCAGGCTGTTCCCGGCTCAAAACAGGATCGTGGTAAAAGATTATCCTCAGGAAGCCGCCGAAGCGCTTGGCCGCGCCGGTTTCAGCCGTGAGCTGCAGGATTACGTACTCTATCGGTCTTATCGATAATTACCGGGGAAGTAATATCGATGATTGCCGAGGAAGCAATATCGATAATTATAGGGGAAGAAATGGCAGGCTGAGGAAACTGGACCGGGAAACTTTCCTGATATATAATATAGAAAAAAGAGGGGGGATCGTATGAAAAAGAGATTAATCAGTATGTTGGTGTTCGCGGCACTGTTCATCAGCAATGGGGCGGGTACGACAGTTACTTCATTTGCCGCGGACAACAGCGTAAACGTTGCGCTGCCAAATTTAAAGGTAACGGTCAATGGACAGGTGGTAAATAACGATTACAGCAAGTACCCGTTTATCGTTTATAAAGATATCACATACTTTCCGATGACGTTCAGCGACTGCAGGTTCTTAGGGGTCGAATCGACATGGAAGGGAGATAAAACCGGTCTTTTTGTGGATTCAACAGGTGTTACCGCGGCCTATCATCCCTATCTGTCATCGGTGAAGAACAAAAAAAATGGTACGGCGAAAATTGCGGGCTTTCCGATCAAAGTAAATGGCAAGATGATCGACAACAGCAAAGAAGAATATCCGCTTCTTTCCTTCAGAGACATCACCTATTTTC
>CAMJRV010000033.1 GCA_946408315.1 uncultured Bacillota bacterium
ATCCGGGAGAAGCGGCGCCCTGCCGGGCGGTTGCCGATCCCGACAAGCTTAAAAAAACAGAGGGGATCGTTCCTACCGGGGACGATGGCCTCTTTACCGACGAAGAGGCGGCGGCGGAAGCCGGGCGCTGCATCCGCTGCCAGTGCGACGCCTGTATGAAATACTGCGATGTATGCAGCTACCACAAAAAATGGCCGATGGGAATTCGAGACGACGTGATGGCGACAGTGGCGTTTTCCACCTCTCCGTCGATCATGAAAAAAACACCGGCAAAGCGGATGATGAATACCTGCACCCAGTGCGGCCTCTGCGATGAGGTCTGCCCGGAAGATATTGAAATCGGCGGAATGCTGTTGGAAGCCCGCCGAAGCCTCCACAGGCAGGCTACGCTGCCCGGGGCCTACCACCAGTTCTGGCTGAGAGACATGGAGTTTACCAACGGCGAGCTTGCCGTCCTTGCGAAAAAACCTCCCGGAGCGGAAGCGTGTACCTATGCCTTCTTCCCGGGCTGTCAGCTCGGCGCTGCCGATCCCCGCTATGTGACCGAGCCGTATCGCTGGCTTTTGTCCGAAAAGCCCGATACCGGACTGCTCCTGCGCTGCTGCGGCGTCCCTGCGGAATGGGCCGGAAACGAAGAAATGCACAGCGCTGTGATCTCTGAGCTCCGCAACGATTGGGAGCAGCTGGGAAAACCAAAGCTGATCCTGGCCTGTCCCGCCTGTCGAAAGCACCTGAAGGAGTACCTGCCGGAAATCGAGACGGCTACCCTGTACGAGGTGATGGACCAGTGGGGTTGTGAACCGGGACGGCAAGGAGCGGGAAGACCGTTCTTGGAGCCGGGCCGGAGTCTGGAGCCGGGATCGAGCGAAGTATTTTCTGTCTTTGATCCCTGTACCGCAAGACATGTGGAACCGCTGGAGCAATCGGTCAGAGCCCTTGCCGGAAAGGCGGACCTGGCCTGGGAAGAGCTGCCGAAAGGCGATATGCACGGGTGCTGCGGCTACGGCGGTCATGTTTCGGAAGCAAATGCCGACTTTTACTCCTATGTGGTAAAGAACAGAAGCGAGCTCAGTGAAAATCCTTATCTCGTCTATTGCATCAACTGCCGGGACGTTTTCCGGGGAGAGGGGAAGCCGGCTCTGCATATTCTGGATCTTTTCTTTGACACCGGAGAACAGGACGCCCTTCCGGGACTGTCCCAGCGCAGGATAAACAGGACCGACCTGAAGGAGACGCTTTTGAAAGAAATATGGGGTGAGACGATGGAGAAAAAACCTGAGCCATGCAGATTCCGCCTGGTAATCGGGGCGGAAGTACAAGAAAAGATGGATGCGCGCAAGATCCTTGAAGAAGACGTTTGTCAGGCCATCGAGTTGGGCGAGGAGACGAAGAGGCGGACCTTTGACCCGGAGAAAGGCACGTATACCTGTTACCGGGAATCCGGGAACATTACCTTTTGGGTGGAGTACCGCAAAGAAGGGGAAACGTATGAGGTTGTCAATGCCTATACGCACCGTATGAAGATAAAATTGGAGGGAGTCTGGAATGGAAGAAAAACAGAAGTTGATCTGTGATAAATGCAAAGTCGAGATGGTGGAGCTTGAAGTCGAGTTCAGCTATCTGAACCGCTCTTTCCGTCACAAGGTTCCTCGCTGTCCGGAGTGCGGGCAAGTGCATATTTCCGAAAAGCTTGCCTCTGGCCGAATGAGCGACGTGGAAAAGAATCTGGAGGAGAAATGATGAGTGACTTTAAGCCGGGAGAATTCCGGATTACGAAAAAAGCGATGGAACGGTGGAAGCTCCCAAAGGGCTCCAAGGTCCTTGACATCGGCTGCGGCCTGGGCGAAACCATGGAATTTCTTGAAGAGGAATACGGATACGAGTGCAGCGGCATTGATCTTTCCATGGCCAGGATCAAAGAGGCAAAGACGAGAAATCCCAATCTGAATCTCAAATATGGAGACGGAGAATTTCTGGATGATTTCACGTCCTTTTCCTTCGACGGCGTGCTGATGGAATGCACCCTTTCCCTGATCAACCTGCCGGATGAGGCGCTTCATGAGGCATACTGCGTGCTGAAAAAGGGCGGAAAGCTGTTTCTCAGCGACCTGTATGTCAAAGACCCCGACCCCGGCTTTGTAAGCGCCCATCAGATCGAAGCGGAACGGCAGAAGCGCAAACCCCACAAGGAAGGGGAGTGCGGGACGGACTGTGAAGAAGAGCACAGAAACAGGCTGTCCGGTTTCCGGGCCAGCGGCAGGTTTCTGAAAGAACCCCTGCTTGCGCAGCTGGAAGAGCTCGGCTACCGGAACATTGTCTGGGAGGACTGCTCTTTGGAGCTCGACAATTTTGTGGCGGAGAAGTTGATGCGGGATGGGACGCTGGAGGGATGCCTCTGCGGGGAAGCCCTTCACCCCAAGGATAATTTCAAGACCGGATATTTCATGCTGACTGCCGAAAAACCGATCTAAGAGGCGGAAAAAATCATTGAACCCAAAAACGATTTAAAATAGCGGCTTTTCCCATGGGGAGAAGGCCGCTATTTTTTACCGGAGCAGCCAGCCATAATCCTGGCGGCAATCAATAATATAATCTACATATACCGTTTGATCCTTGATCTGGTACAGAATCAAATACTGGTTTTCTACGAATCGCTTATGATACTTGTTAAATGGGATAAAGTCACCTTCCAAAAAAGGAAAACGCTCTGGCATATCGGAAAGAGAACGGATGGATTCCATCAGCCTGTTTTTTGTTTCCCGGGCGGCGGATGCGTTTTTTCTGGACAGAAAGAGCATATGGTTCACAAGCATTTGCCGGGCTCTTTCGGAAATGATCACCTTATAGGGAGGCTTTTTCTTCATGTTCCACCTCGGCGATCACGCGCTCCAGCTCTGCATCCAGCTCATCCAAAGTTACGCCCTCACGTCCGGCAAGGCGGTCTTCTTCGGCGGCAAGCAGCTCTTCGCGCAGCTTGAGCATTCTTCCGCGTCGTTGAAAGGATTCAATGTCCATAACGACGAGATCCCCCTCGCCATTTTTCGTCAGATAGACCGGTTCGCCGGTTTCTCTGCAGAGATCCGCAATTTCATTATAGTTTTGTCTGATATTCGCAGAGGGCTTAATCTGCATGATACTTTCTCTCCTTATAGTATTATTTTAACCATATTATAACGTTATTCTGACATGAGATCAATGAAAACAATAAAATTAAGAAAAATCAAACCGTACTATTTTTATTGACATAACGGTAGGCGTTCGTTATAATAAGAATTGGATATAGTTGGTTTCAGTTTAAACTGAGATGAATTAGTTACAACATCCTGAGCTAAATTTGCCTCTTAGCGTCAAGGAATTTCTTATATCAAAAAGCGAATGTTGCGGCAGGGCACACCCGCCCTGCCGGCATCCCGCGAAAACAAAAGAGCTTTAAAGCTCTTTCTTTTTAGGTGGCCGTTTCGGCCGGAACCTTCGCGGAAGTCCCTTTCAGAGAAAGAAGAGAGTGATCGTGACTTATCCAAATCATATCAAGCTTCGGTATCTACTGTTGATTTTATTATTCTTCATAAGTTTTTTCAGCTCTTTTATGCTGGGGAAATATCCGATCGGACCTGTGGATCTGACTAAAATTTTATTTTCTCGAATCATTGATATCCCCCAGACATGGCATGACCAGGCGGAAACCGTCGTGTTCAGTGTCAGGCTTCCCAGGGTTGTGATGGGCGCCGTAATCGGCGGTGGGCTGGCCTGTGCGGGAGCGGCGTATCAGGGAATATTTCAGAATCCTCTGGTGTCGCCGGACATTCTGGGCGCTTCCAATGGAGCCGCTTTTGGGGCGGCCTTGGGACTATATCTTTCTCTCGGCTACAGGGCCGTTTCTCTGAGCGCTTTTGCCTTCGGGCTGCTTGCCGTGACTCTGGTTTTTCTCATCAGTCAGAAAGTGAAGTTCAATGTTGCTTTGGGCCTGGTCCTGGCCGGGATCATGATCGGTTCGCTATGCAGCGCCGGCGTATCCTATCTCAAGCTGGTGGCCGATCAGGCCAGCACCCTGCCTGCCATTACATACTGGCTCATGGGGAGCCTTGCTTCCATCCGCGTACAGGACGTGTTCTTTGCCGGGCCGATCATACTGGCCGGCGTCGTGCCGCTTATGCTCTGGCGCTGGCAGATCAACGTGCTGACGATGGGAGATGAGGAAGCAAGAACCCTTGGCGTCAACACAACGCTGGTACGCACGGTCATCATCGCCAGCGCCACCTTGATCACGGCGGCCGCGGTTTCTGTCAGCGGACTGATCGGCTGGGTGGGACTGGTGATTCCTCATTTTGCAAGAATGATCGTAGGGGATGATTACCGGGTCATGCTGCCGGCCGCGGCGCTTTTGGGGGGAAGCTTCATGATGGCTGTAGATAATTTTGCCCGCATGATAGCCACTCACGAGATTCCTCTGGGAATTCTCACAGCCTTCGTAGGAGCACCCTTCTTTCTCTATCTGATTTTGAGGGAGGGAGGAAGGCAGCAGTAAAAGCGCGCTTGAGTCCCGGGAGAGGAACGCGGACTGCCTGCGAAGGTGAGCAATGACAATAGAAGTAACAGATTTAAAATTTTCTTATAGGACGGAAGAGGTGCTGAAGGGGATTTCTTTTTTCGCTTCCGAGGGGAAGCTGCTGTGCGTTCTGGGAAAGAACGGAGCGGGGAAAAGCACCCTGTTTCGATGTATTCTGGGGCTGCTGCGGAATTACGGCGGCGGCATTCGCATCGATGGGGTCAAGGCCGCCGATCTATCCACCCGGGAATTGGCGAAAAAGGTTTCCTATATCCCCCAGAACCACGCAACGGTGTACGCCTATTCGGTACTGGACATGGTGATGATGGGAACCACCGTATACCTGGGCCGTTTTCAAAACCCCGGCAGAAAACAGCGGGCCGCGGCGGAGAAAGCTTTGGAGACCATGAAGATCCCGCACCTGAAGGACAGAAGCTTTTCTGAAATCAGCGGAGGGGAACAGCAGATGGTGCTGATTGCCCGGGCTTTGGCACAGCAGACAAAGATCCTCATCATGGACGAGCCCTGCTCCAATCTTGACTACGGAAATCAGATACGGCTCATGAGAGCCCTGAAAGAGCTGGCAAAACAAGGATATCTGGTGATCCAGTCCACCCATAATCCGGAGCATGTGTTTTTATTTGCAGATGAGGTTCTGGTGATTCGGGAAGGAATCGTAGAAGCGATGGGAGACGTGGACCGGACTTTGACGGAAGAGCTGCTGCAAAGGGTCTACGGCGTCAAAGTGAATTTGCATGAAATGCAGGGAACCCATCGGAAGTTCTGCATACCGGATGAAAAGGAAATTTCGTATCGGCATAATCAGGATCTATTTTATGAAAATAGAGAATTGTCTAGCGGTAAATAGTCAAGGCAGAATTAAAGGAGGATTTGTATGAAATTTAAAAAATTAATTGCAATCGCGGTGGTTGTGACGCTGGCTTTTTCGGTGACGGCATGCGGCGGCAAAGCGCCGGTGCAGGAGGAACCCCCTCAGGATCAGGCGAGGATCTTTATGGACTCCCTGGGAAGAGAGGTAGAGATTCCCGCCGAGATCAATACGGTTTCTCCTACCGGACCCCTGTCTCAGGCGGTGCTGTATACGGCCTGTCCCGACAAGCTCGTGGGGCTGGCGGTGGATTTCACCGACGAAGCGAAGCGGATTCTGGATGAAAAATACTGGAATATGCCCATCTTCGGACAATTTTATGGAAAGAATGCGAATCTCAACCTGGAAGCCATCATTGCTGAGAATCCGGATGTTATCGTGGATATCGGACAGGTCAAGAAGACGTCCATGGAGGACCTGAACGGTTTGCAGGAGCAGCTGAATATGCCGGTTGTTTTCATTGATGCGGCAACGATGGACACCCTGCCGGAAATGTATCTGAAGCTGGGTGAACTCCTCGGCAATGAAGAGGAGATGAGGGTCCTTTCCGATTACTGCGAAGATGTTTTGGACAAGGCTGATGCGGTGAGGGCCTCTTTGTCGGAGGATGAGCTGGTCACCGTATATCACGCTTCAGGAGATGTGGGCCTGCATACCAATGCCAGAGGTTCCTTCCACGGTGAGATTCTGGACAAGGCAGGCGCCATCAATGTCGCCGACGTGGACATCGCGACGACAGGCACCAGCAGCGAGGTTTCCATGGAGCAGTTGATTCTCTGGAACCCGCAGATCATCGTCACGGACAGGCCCGACCTCTATGAAATGATCACGACGGACAAGACTTGGGGTACCCTGGATGCAGTAAAAAACGGAAGGGTTTATAAGATTCCCTCCGCACCTTATAACCTTTTGGGGAATCCCCCTGCGGTAAACCGGATTTTAGGAACGCTCTGGATTGGAAGCCTCGCCTATCCCAAGCAGTATGGAATCGATATGACGGCAGAGCTTCAGAAGTTCTATAAGCTTTTCTATCACATCGAGCTGGATCAGGAAAAGGCAGCGGAGGTTATGAGCATACAGGGCGTACAGTAAAGCAGACTCCATCGGTGGGTAAGGCGAAGGAGAGGGAGCTATGAGCAGGAAAGATGCGTTGTTATTAATGATGGAATCCAATATTTTTTTCGGGCTTTCCCCAGAGGAGTGCATTTTCCTGGAGGAAATCATGAGTCCTCATGAGAAGATCTTTCAGAAGGAAGAAGTCATTTGGGGTGAAGACGAAGAAATTCAGCACATCGGGCTGATCCTTTCGGGAAGGGTGCTCGGAGAAAAGTTTTACTGCGACGGACAGTCCCATCTCGTCCATTCTTTCGGCACCCTTGACGTCATTGGGTTTGAGACCATCTTTTCATCGGGAAGGCGAAGTCCTATCACGTACCTGGCTGCGGAGGAGACGTGCCTGCTGCTGTTCTCCCGTACGATCGTGGAACGGCAGGGCGTGATACCGATGAAGCTTCAGATGAAGATAAAGGACAATATGATCCGAATCCTCGCGGACGAAAACATCAAGAGCATGTACAAGCTGGAGGTTCTGTCGAGACGGTCTTTGCGAAGCCGGATCATGACCTTCCTGCGGATCATGGAGAAAAAATCGGGGGAGAAGACGTTTCATATCGGAATGGACAGAGAGCGGTTTGCCCGGTACCTCTGTGTGAACAGGAGCGCCCTTTCCTACGAATTGAGCCAGATGCAAAAGGATGGATTGATTCGCTTTGAAAAGGACCTGTTTACGGTCCTGTAAATCAACCCGATCTTGTTGCAAAAGCGAAATAAAAATAACGCATCCGGTATTGTCCGGAAGCGTTATTTTTATTTGGAGGTTGGAGTTATTTTGACATCAGATTGTAGAGAACCTGCGCCATCTGCGCCCGGGTCGTCGTATCCGTTGGGGTTAGTTGACGGTTGCTGCCTTCGATCGTTCCGGATTTTACCAAAAGTGCCATAGAGTCCTTGGCCCAGGAGGCAACCTTTTCATGGTCCGTATAGTCCGTCAGCACTCTTGTCGACGTGCTCTTTGGAAGCTGATCCATCTGGTTCAGCGAGTTGTAGAGCAGGGTAAACATTTCTTGTCTTGTGATTTCTTTTTCGGGAGCGAACTTGTTATCGCCGATTCCCTTGGTGATTCCCAGCTTTTTCGCGGCTGCAAGATAGCCTGTATAGTACTGGTTTCCTGCGTCGGAGAAGTTATCGCTCGGGTTTTCCTCAGGGCTTATTCCGTAGGCCCGCATCACCATCACCATAAACTGACCTCTGGTAAGCTTGGCGTTTGGCTGGAAGGTGTTGTCGCCGGTTCCGGAGGCGATTCCTCTCGCGGAAAGGAAGCAGACTGCTTCGGCATACCATGCGCTGTCCTTGACATCCTGGAAGGAAATCGGATTCAGTCCTACCGCATATCGGGAGAAGTGGTTCGTCTGGAAGATGACTTTCCCCGATTCGTAATTATAGCGGCAATTCTGTACCAGTTCCGGCTTGCCCTCTCCGTTGATGTAATAGATGACGATGGCATTGAGGTCGTCTCCGGCTTTTGCCGTGTAAGGCACGGATACTGTCACGTTTCCTCCGAATGCGGAGATATTTTTATCACCGATGGTTACGCTGAAGTCAAATACCGGGCGATCGCCTATGGTTTTTTTCGATTCCTCGGAAAGGGAGGCGGTTTCGACCCTGGAGGCTGTAATCTTAACGTTTTCCGAAGCCGATCCTGCGATGGTTGCAAGCGCTTTGGCATCAAAGGTGACAGATGCGACCGGACTTGAAACGGTCAAGCCGTCCAGTCCGCTCTTACTCATTTCAGCGATGGCCTTCTGAGGGATCTGTGTTTCAACTTTATTGGAATTGGCAGCAGCGGCTACCTTGATTTCAACTTGATTTTCACCGTCGTTTTTCTTTGCGGTTTCTTTGGCCTGCTCGATGACTGCGGTCATCTGCGCCTCGGTAATGGAAGCGGTAGCGTTTCCTGCGGCGTCAGCCGTGGCCGTTACGTTTGCAGTAGAAACGTTGACCTTTGGAGCGGCGATGGAAGCAAGAGGGGTTGTTGGTACCGGTGCGGGCGCAGGTACTGGTGCAGGTGTCGGCGTCTTTGAGCCGCCGGAACCGCTGCCTCCTTTTGAACTTCCAGTGTTGTCTGTGTTCCCCGGATTGCTGGGAGTCGATGCGGCTTTATACTTGAACGTGGGGTTTGAGCTGGGGCTTATGCTGGTAGTCCCGGCGGGGTAGGAAGCGCAGCCACAAGTGGCTGCGCTTCCTAAAGGTTCTCTTGAAATGAAGCCCGAAGGCGATGATTTCAGCAGATCCTTATTTTCCGTATAGTCTCCTGACTTTACATCTTTTTCAATCTCGTCTTTTATGACCGGATCATTTATTGTAAACGTTATGAAATATTTTCCCGTTGCCCCATCAAATACTAAGGAGCCCATCTGATCGTCATAGCTGCTCAAGTCGACGGAGAAGCAATCGAAAGGCGAGCGCTTCAGATCCTTGTTTGCAAACTCGATGGTCTCCAGATCATCGCAATTGGAGAAGGCGCAAGCTTCGGTCCTTTCGATCACCTGCGGTAGGTAAAGAGTCTTCAGTGGCTTTGAGGCGAAGATGTTATCCAGAGGCACCGATTTGATCTTCATCGTTTCGGGGAGCGTCACGTCGGTCAAGCCCTCACAAACTTCAAAGGTACAGGTAGCCAGAGCTTCCAGATACTTGGGCAAAGCTGCGGACTTCAGATCGAGACAGTTCTTGAAGGTTCCGGCTCCCATCGTCTTGATGCTTTCGGGAAGCGTGATGGACTCTAGGGCACTGCCTGCGAAAACGAAATCCTCTAACGTTGTGATGCTGTTTGGCAGGTCGATGGATTTCAGCGCGTAGCAATGGCTGAAAGCTCCGGTTTCCAGCTTTTTCACCGAGGTGGGAAGCTTTACGCTGGCCAGCTGTTTGCAGTGATTGAATGCATAAGGTCCGATGGATTCGATCTTGGCATTCGGCGCAAAATCAAGAGTTTCGATATAGCTCAGATAGAAGGCTCTGTCTCCCAGCTTTGTCAGGGTGGAAGGGAGCGTTAAGTTTTTGATACCGGCAAGAACGAACGCGTCCTCTCCGATAGTCTCCAACCCCTCGGGGAAATTAATGGCAACGGTCTTGCCCTGTTTTGCCAGATTATATCCCAGCCTGTCGAAAGCATAGTCGCCGATGTGCTTCAAAGTGCTCGGAAGTGAAACCTTTTCCACACTTTCAGCCCCGAAGAACAGAGCCTTTGGAATTTCGGTAACGCCTTCGGCAATTACGATTTCCTTCAGGTTCTTGCACCCGTCATAAGCATAAATGCCGAACTCGATATCTGAAGAGATCGTAACCTTTTCCAGGTTTGTCTGCATGAAGGCTCTGTCGCCTACTTTTTTTAAGGTAGTCGGGAATGTCACGTCGTTCAATGGCGCGGTCTTGTTGTCCCAAACGACTTTAAATGCGTCATTTGCAATCTCTGTCGTCCCTTCCGGCACGGCGTATGTGGTCGAAGCCTTGCCGGCCGGATAGTAAATCAGCACATGATTTTTGAACAGAACTCCGTCGAAACTGCTGAACACGGGGTTTTCTTCCGCCACTGTTATTTTTGTCAACCCCTTCATCATGGTAAAGGCGAGATCCTTGATATCCGTCGCGGAAGCAGGGACCTCGATCTCCGTAAGCTTATCACAATATTGGAAGGCATGTTCGCCGATGGTTGTTACATTTGTCTCGCCGAGATTGATTGCATCCAGGACTTTGCAGTTATAGAAGGCCCAATCCCCGATCGTCTCGACGGTGCTTGGCAATGTAATTTTCGATATTTTTGAGAAGCCAATATTAGGTATTGCGGGGTCAAAAGCGTGCGCGCCGATTCCGACGACCGTCTTTCCATCATACGTGGACGGAACTGTAATTTCAATTTCATCGCTGCCCGTATAGGTGTAACCCTTCACAAGTACACCACCTGTCGTTGTTTCATAGGTGAGAGTGCAAGTCGGTTCCGGCTCCGGGTCCGTACCGCCTCCGCCGGAGGGTATCAGCTCTCCGCCGTTGCCGTAGTTTAGAAACTCGTCGAGCGCAGCTTCATAAGCATCTACAAAGGCGGCGGGGCAGTGAAAAATAACATCAAATCCGAAAGCCGCGTTTCCTACCTCCGGGGCTGGTCCTAAGAAGGTGACGACCAGCTCATTAAAATCTATGAACGCATAGTCACCGATTTTTGTTACCGAGGCGGGAATGGTAACCGATGTAATTGCTGCCCATTGAAAAGCACCTTCGCCAATCTCCGTTACAGGCTCGTCGCCGATGGTATCGGGGATCACTACATTTTCATCGGTGCCGGTATATTCCAGGATAACGCCGTCTTCAAAGTCGAAATCATCTTCCGGCGATGGGGCCGACCCCGCAAACACAAACGGCGTTTGCATTGAGAACAGCAGCATGAGAGTCAATGCAATCGAAATGATCCTGCTGTATTTTTTGTTATGTATCGCATAAATGCTCAATTTGATTTACCTCCTTGATTGGTATAGAATCACACTTAACGTCGCGAAGTGAATTGCGTTCCTCCTTTCCCGACAATTTCAGGTTCACCACGCCCGAAATGCCATAAATCTATATTCCGTCTAATGAAAACCCTTCTAGTCCCTTCCGGGAACGATGATTGCAGGACTGATCTCATAGCCCTGCTCTTCCAAAGATCTTTCATTAAACAAAAAAGCATTTTCCGTTTTGCCGCTCACATCGGCCCGGGTGCAATCGACGTAAAAAGGGGAGCCGTCGATCAGAACGAGATTCCAGGCATGGGCTTGCCCGCCTTTTGTGCCCAGGACGACCCAGCAGGGAACGTCGAATTCGTCACAGAGGGCCTTAAAGGCTCTGGAATATCCGTTGCAGATTGTGCTTCCCGTGACGAGAGCCCCGTAGGCGGAGCGGTTGACGTACATTTCACCGCTCAAACTGCGGTCTAAAGTAGCAGCTTCCAAAGCATCGTCATAGACGGCGCCGGCTATCACATAATCGAAGATTTCTCGATAGAGCTCTTCTGCATTCGCGGCGCCCTGTTTTGAGATTTTTCCCTTGGCGGTCCGGACCGCTTCCCGAAGCTCATTCTGCTTTGCTTTCAGCGACTCGGCATCCAGGGGAAAGATCGGCAGGAATTCGACTGTTTGCAGCTGTCCGTTTTCGGAAAGGACGCGGTAGGAAACCTGGGCTGCCTCGCAGGGAATGCCGCTGCTGTTGACTTCGGCAGTGTCCAGCAGGGTAAAGAAATCGTCCTGACCATAATTCAGCCCCTGTATCGTCAGGGTCACTGTCCCGAAGTCCTTGGTCCACCCGTCGATGAGAGAGCTCAGAATCACCTTGTCCGTTATCAGAGCATGAGAAGGGTCGCCTTCTCTCTGCAGTTTTTGCAGACGGGAATCCCCCTCCTGTGGAGAAGAAGCCCCTGCATCGCCGCAGGAAACGAGTCCTGAGACAGCGAGAAGGATTGCCAGGAAAGCAATTGCAAATTTTTTTCGATCCGGTTTCATGAAATCACCCAAAATAAAATAATCAGATGTAG
>CAMJRV010000034.1 GCA_946408315.1 uncultured Bacillota bacterium
CCTCATACCGAGCCACCACCAGTTTCCCGGTCCTTTTAAACGCAAGGTCCATTTCGGCGGCCTCCCGCGCGAAGCCTTCCGCCCCCTGGACACATAGCTTGGCCATCAAAGACCCGGGTTTATTGTTAAATCCGGCGTGAAGAACCCCGCTGTTCCTGCCGCTGATTCCAAAAGCCGTATCCGGTTCCTTTTCTATCACGCCGACCGTTCTCTCACCATTTTTTGATATTTCTCTCGCAATGGCATTGCCTACCGCGCCAGCCCCGACAATCAGTACGTCAAATCGTTTCATCTCACCGTTCCTCAACCATTTCTTTTCATCGTTCCTCAACCAGATACCCCTTCTCCCGCAGCTTTTTCTCAATCGCATCGAGAGTTCCTTCCGAATCGGCTTCCACCGTGTGCAGATGGGCGCCGCCGGTCAGCTCTTTCAAGGGGGTTGTCCGATGTGCTTTCAACTTCTCTACAAAATCATAAACGTCCTTGCGATTTTTTATGATCAGTCCTGTAGAAATTTCCCCATAGATATCGTGCATCACGATGACGTCCAGAACCTTGCCGCCGTTGTCAACGATGATGCAGAGTTCATCCTCGATCTCATCGTCCGTATGTCTGACCGGAAAGCAGCGGTTTGCCTTCTGCACTTCCTGATAATACAGGACATAACCCCTGGTCGTCGAAATGATATTGCGGTTCACCGCTCTGAGCAGTGCGATATCCTGCACGATGACCTGCCTGCTCACGTTGAGCGTTTTAGCGAGCTCTGCGCCGGAAACAGGTTCGTCGCTTTTCTGCAAGATCTCTATGATCTTTTTTCTTCTTTCCTCTCCAGTCATGTGAATCCCATCCTTCCCGTTTTTATTATTATATCAAACCCACATTTTCACGCCAGTCATTTTTTATCATACCCAAGGTTCTATCAGAAAAGGGGCTCTCGAATGACTTCCTAGGAGATCAAGGAGAGGCCCCCTTATATTAGCTTAAACAAAGCGCATTTGGATATCTTTCCTGTCCGGCTGCCGCCGGAGACCCATTACGGCGCCGTATAATACACCTTTCCGGTTGCGGTAGCCGCACCGGTGAAGTCCAGAGTGTTTTCAATCGTATACGACGTACTGCCGACAGGCAGAGGATTGTCGCCGCCGGTCATCTCAAAGCAAACGGTTTGCGTGGTGGCGCCTTCCGTAATGACCGCATAAAAATAAAGAGTCGTACCGGCCTTATAGGTGATTTCGGCCTGTGTCGTGAACACAATTGTCAATATCGCGGAATCACCGTAATCGGCATCAAACTGCGTACCGGTTACAATTGTTACAGGGATATTCATATTTTCCCCTCCTTTATCGTCATACTGTCGAAAGCAACAGAATGCTTCCGATATAGTCTATTCCAAAAATGGCAATCCGTGAGAAAATACCCCCAAAAGGCCATGATGAATATACTGTAACGGGGTGAAAAAATGAGTATCATTGATTTGAACTGCGAGAAATCATTCAGCGCTTCTCCTTGCTGCATTTTTTCCTGCAATGATAAAAATCTGCTGTTTCTGGGGAATA
This sequence comes from uncultured Bacillota bacterium, assembly GCA_946408315.1. Lineage (GTDB taxonomy): Bacteria > Bacillota > Clostridia > Peptostreptococcales > Anaerovoracaceae > Anoxybacterium. Next base: position 1,557 of record CAMJRV010000034.1, read on the forward strand.
CGTACCAGATCTATTTATACTTTGGGATGCCCTCCTGCACAGGATTCACAAACTTGACACAGGCCAGACTGGTTCTATTTAAAATACCGATCGGCGATCCGAGAAATCAAATGCAGTGCCGTCATGATCAATATTGCGCATATTCTCTGTGCGACTTCTTCAGCGTATATAATTGTATGTATGCTCCCCCGAAGATCGACGAAAGGCTGAAAGTAGTTTTTCACGACAATCCCGGCTGCAGCTATACAGAAATCAACGTTACCGGCATCGCCAGGGCCTGGCTGAACGAATCCGTTGAGAACAAAGGCATCCTTATTACAGGAGACGAGTGCACCCGGTGTATTGCCTACGCTTCCGACCGGTATGCGATTCCGGGAATGCGTCCGATGCTGCGATTGACGTATGATACAATCGAACTATGCCGACCCTTGAACGTAAGCCCCTGTATCGTGGAAGTGAACGCCTGAGCAAATTAAAAACACCGCAGGTTCATTCAAACCGCGGTGTTTCCTTTTTCTTTTTTGTGGTGGGCAGTATTGGGCTCGAACCAATCATAAAATCAACATACGCGTTGATTTTACTCGGCTATTTTTTATCGTGTTGCATTTCGTGTTGCACTTTCTATAAAAATTAGCCCGAACACCCCTGCTGCTTCGGCTGTCGAAAATGAACAACTAAACACTAGATCGCGAAAGGAAGGAAGGGAACTATGAACGCTATAGAAAAACAGATAAAAGCAGCCCTGGATCACCTGGGCATAAAAGGAACGATCAGGATCAGCCCGGCTGGATATCACCGGTACCGGGTGGAGCTGAACGGTGAATACTTTGGGATATTCGATGTTGACCGCAATACGTTTGTGGATTGATTGCATAATAATAGCCCCAGCGCATCACCGGCGGGGCCGCAGGATTTAAGATGCCGATTACAAAAGACCATTGGTTATATAAATATATGGATGATCGAGACGGTGATGGGATGGTTGGAGAATAAATAATAAAGCGCTCAATTCTGGGCGCTTTACTTAAATATTTCAGCAGATTAAATTTCAAGGAACAGGTATCTAAAATTTAATGTCCTTATTCATTTGCGGTAATTTCTCTTATTTGCTTTTCTCTTATACAACTCAACTATAGCCAGCTCACACTTCTCATCGATAAGAAACATTATTTTATCGCTTGACCCCTGATAGTTCTCTTTATTCATTTCATCAATAAGGGCTTCATACTCTTCGAATTTATCTTTTATGTACTTTATATGTTCATTAATTCCCAGCGCATCTCCTATGCCTTCAAGCGCTTTTATTTTATTATTTAAGCTTCTCTTATGCATTAGAATTTTCTTCATAAACTCTAATTTATCCACTGGGGAATCAACAAGTTTAGTGAGAGAGAGTAGTTGAATATCCCTAAGTACTTTCTCCGCAATCTCCTTCCGCTTTCTCTCGTCATTTTTATTTTGAACTAGATAATATGCAAAAACAATTGCAATAATAATGTTAATAATAAAATGGATAGAAGTGATGAAAAAATTAGAATTGTTCCTTATATTATACACAATCAATATTATAAGGCCAAGCATACTTAGGGCCCATAGAATTTGTCTTAAGTTCATCACGTAACCTCTCTTTAGGCTTTATTAAGTGCATCATTAATATATTCAATTATATCAACTACCAGTTCGGGCTCGTCATCTGACTTAAAGACTAGAACCTCTTGAACCTCTTTTGGTGAATATTTACGAGCGAGGCCGCCAAACGCTTCTTCCAAAAAAGAAGTTGCATATCCATAGCCACCATCAAGATCAATCAATAGTTTTTCATTCGACTCACGCGCATCAATAAATTTTTGCTCTAAAATGTCCTCTCTAAATTCTTGGCCAGAGTATCTCCCATCCTCTCTGTATCTAGCCGTTGGCGTTTCTGTAAAATCTTTCGCTATTTGAATTGTTCTCTTATAAGTCATTGTCGTTCTCCTTTCAATGGATCATCATTAACATATTTCCCAATAGAATAAGGTCCCATTAAGCGATATGTTCATATCGTACTGTTCTCCATTGCATGCACAAAATCCCCTACCTGATATGATCGACAGTTCTTGGATTTTACCGTTCTCAAAGATTTGATTAATTTTGGGCAGTCCTTTGCCGCGGTATGCAAGCTGAGTTTTTGTTCTCATTGTTTTCGAATCAAGCGCAGATAAAATATAATCTACGTCTCTAATTTTTAAGTCCTCTCTATATGGCTCGCTTAGTAGTTCTTTTATCTTCTCTCCTATTTTTTTATGGACAGTATTCGGAATTCCTATTCCAGTGTCGAGAAAAGTAAAGCTTAATTTAGCTTCTGTGTCTTCGACGAAAACATACCATCTTTTTTTCATAATATTTTTCGAATTATCATATGCATGGTTCTTAGCATTTGCCATTAATTCGATAAGCATCTTATATAAGTAATTCATTCTACTTTTGCTTAATCCATATTTAGCCCTAGCAAAATCAACTATTTTACTTGCAATTTCTCCATCAGATTCAAACCCGGTCCGGATTTGCATGTATTTACTATTAGTCTTGAAGTTGACATTGTTTGATTTTACATAGTTGAAAAATCCCGACTGCTCCATCAGTTCCTTTGGCCCATCATATTTTGGTACATTGCCGCTAAAATAATACTTAAATCCTCTTCCATACTTAAGGTTTGAAATCAATGCAAGAGTGTACATAATGGCATCAATGGTTAGGGTTTTCACATCTGAAACGTCAAGAAAAATTTCGTTACCATTACTCCTATGCTTTACAAACATTATTATTTCTCTAAAGAAGCTCAAGGTATCTTCAGGGTTATTTATTATACTAAATACCTCTGGAGCTTTAACAATATATGGTTCCCCTTTTTTTATCTTTGGTTTATCATCATCATCACTATTTTGTTTTGGTATATACTGTAGCCTTTCTCTAAACTTCTTGGCTAAGTATCTTTTTCTCCATTCATTGTACCTCGGATCTTTTTTCCTGATAGTAACACCTTCTTAACAAATCTTTTACCCTTTGAACCTTGATTATAGCACCTAAGTAGCCTTTTTTCAATATATACCATGCCGTACCTTGTCCAAACACATCAATTTTAAGGATATTTGCAGATTTGATGTTTACAAGTGTTTTGGATCTGTTTTACATTTTATACCATTCAAATACAACTATCAATCATACTTTTTGCTATAATACGCGCTCCTGGCAGTTCTCTGCGCAGCACGAATCATTCCGCAGATTATTATACTATAAATCAATAAAAGTCCCCGAGGTAGTCCTAAGGGACTTTCAATAGAAGTTGGTCTCCGGCTATTCTCTTTGCTTGATCTCTACGGTATCACTGTCATTTTTCAGCTTCTTTAAAATACTAACCAGGATCGCCGGCGCTTTCTGGCCGGTCGCGGCCGCATAGTTTTCCATTATCGATAGCGCTTCATTGGCGATCAGGAAGCCGATCACGGCTGTCCGGAGGATTCCACCGGCGCCGGTTATGTTATCAGCAATCACGGCCACCGCTACGATGGCGAAATACATGAGCTTCTTTACGATTCCCTTCAGCCCTACCTTGCTGGACAGTTCGCCCAGGCAGAAGGCCTTGCCCAGGCCGGTGGCGTAATCGATCACGATCACAGTCACCAGAGCGATCAGCCACATGTCGGCGCCGCCGAAAAAGTAGGTAATGGCAGACGCAAGGACCGCCATGATTGTTTTAATTATATTCTCCAAGTCTTATCTCCTTTCTCTCTTAAAAATCAACCCCGGCACCCTTTGCCTTATCCCAGGTCACTTCCAGCTCTGCTTTAATCGCGTCGACGATCCCCCGCAGCGGGACGTATGTAACGCCATCGATCAGCTTGGCCGGGACCTCGGTGGCGCCGACAGTTACCTTTGTGTCTTCTACTTTCAATTCCTTCTCCTCCTTTACTTTTATGAGATATGGTTCAGGATCCACCGGCACATTGTTGATCCTGATTTCAAAATGCAGGTGCAGCTGTGCCCCGATTCCGGTATTGCCCATCGTGCCGATCCAGTCACCGGGCTTTACTTTTGTCCCTACTGCGCTGCCGGCCTGCTTCAGATGTTGGTATAGGGTCTTGACGTTTTTACCGTCAATCGTCCCGTGATCGATCAGGATCACCCAGCCGCGGGCGTTGTTATAATAATTGCTGACCACAGTCCCGGGCAGGACCGCCGTCACCGGACCGCCATCAGTGGCCGTGTAAGGCTTGCTTTTGTCCGTACCGATATCGACCCCTAAGTGCATGGTCGACGCCCCCGGAATGCCAGTGTTTCGCGGCCCGAATCCGGACGTGATCCGCAGGGGTGTGTAGGGCAAGTGTTGTAACTGCATGATATCACCTCCCTATGGAGAGAGCAGCCCGAAGGCTACTCCCTTGTCAGCTCCTGATAGTCTACCGCGAATCCGTCCCAATCGAAATCTTCCGGGATGCCACCGTAGGTGTCGACTCTCTCGATCTGGCCGGTCCGGACCTTATGCTCGTAGATCAACATATCCAGGGCGACGCCCAGATCGGGGCTGCCTCCGGGCAGGGGGTTTGCGTTGCTGATGCTTGTGAGTGTTCCTCTGTACTTTTCAATCATGTTCCTTCTCATTTCTGTTTACCTCTTTCTTTCCATTAAAAAAACAGCCGGAATTGGCTGCTCCGTGTTAATATGGCTACTCGGTCACGATACAATCTCCGTAGCCGTCTACGGTCAGGATCGTGTCCACGTCGGCCTTGTATCGGGCGTAGATCCCTGTGCCGATAAAAAACGCTCTATAGAGAGCCGTGGCCGCCGTAAGCCCTTGTCTGTCCCTGGTGTCCTTGATTTTTTCTGCAACATACGTTACCATTTTTGATACCTCCATTCTTCTTTTACACTCCCATCGTTGGTATAATATTGAGCAACACGTCCAAAAACGCGCCGTCGATCGTGTCTAATCTGCCTTGCAGTTCGGCCATCTTCTCGTCCGGTGTTGGAGCGGGCGCCGGTCCGTTTTCAATATCGGCCTGCTTTTCGGAGACGGTGCGCTCCATGACGGTTCCATCGACCAGTTTGTAATTATAACAGCCGTTCTCGTCGATCAGCCCATTTTCAAAGTAGTGCCCCTGGGCATGGTGGTATTTATCCCCTATGCCCTCATCGATCTGTGTCCATCCGTTGAAATCAGTTAAAAATGATGATGAATTAATGTCGATGATTGTGCTATCTTCATCTGTCTTAACATATACGACATGATTGTCTTGCACTGTTTATACCTCCCTATAAATCGGCAGATGCCTCATAGCCAAAATCATAGCCCTGTCCAGCAACGAAACCGGCTCCAGAATCTACGGTTACACTCGTCCCCAAAGCGGTACTGCCTGTGACGTAAACATTTGTACCAACTTCTGTACCATCGCTTATATTTGATACTTTATTTGCGTTGCCCTGTCTGCTATATAAAGTCACTGTTGGGGCTATTCTTTTTGGGACCACGAAATAAAATCCTAACAGCCAGTCTGCCCTTAATGCAACAGTTTGACGTGCGCCAATCCAAGAATTCAAGTACGCCGACCTTTCGTAATACCGCATACATAATGTCAACTGTTCTCCAAAGTCTGCGGGTGGATCATTGGCAAGGGTGGAGACAGTACCGAGTTCGAACTTTGCGCGAGATATAATCCCGGTCTGTATCGTACCTGCACCCTCGAGCACTATCTGTATCTGTCCATACTGGGGGAAAGTCATATAACCAACACTGAGATTGCTTACGGTGGGGGAAAATCCTGACCCGCGATATCCCTCTTCGGGTGTAACCGGTGCGATTTGTGCTGTATGGATTATCCCGCCTATTTCAAGGGATATAGTAAGCGTTTTGCCAATCAGTTGATTCCACTCACTAGGCTCAATTCGCATTGCTATTACAGCGTAGGTTCCAGATATTTTTTTCAGTCTTATCCCTTGCCCTGCAATTACTTCTAGTGATCCCGTGCCGTCAGCGGACATGGACCATCGATCTATCGTATAGCCCTGAGACGTATAATTTGCCTGCGCTCTTTGATTTACCGGATTCCTGAAATCCCAATTATGCAAGAGATTTCGGTTTGGCGTGGCCGTTTTATCCAGCTTGGTATTGATTGAGTCTTTAAGTATTTTCCCTTGTGAGGCGTCCAGAACTTTGCCCGGTGTTGTCTCATTTAAGTTGTTGATTATCTCAATGCCAGACGCTTGTTTGCGCCACTCGTATTCGTCAGCGCTTGCGCCGATACATTCAAATACGTCTAATGTGACTGTATTGAAATACCGCTGGCCCAATACGCCAACGGTACTGCTTGTTGGGTCGGATGGTCCCGTAATGTGTGCCTTATCTACTGCACTATCAACCTTTTGTCCGGTATGCTTGCTTTTGTATGTTGCCATAAAGCCCTCCTTAATAATACACTATGATACAGCCGGGGGCACCGTTTCCTCCGCGACCGCCGCGGCCGCCAGATCCACCGGATCCAGGACCGTGATATCGCGTCTCCGGGTGGTACGCGTCTCCACCGCCTCCGCCGCCTCCGCCGCCATGACCGCCGTCGCCTCCGGAACCGAAAACAGCTGCGGGGCTTCCATCATTGCCGGGAGCGCCGTTTCCGCCTCTTCCGCCCTGGGCGGCTCCGTGTCCGTTATTCCAGTCTGCGGTTCCATCCGCGCCATCTGCGCCGCCGCTTCCAACAGCCGCACCGCCTCCGGCGCCGCCTTGCGCTCCGATATATTCGTTATATGTGCCATTATTGAGCTTGTATATTACTTTCAGGCCGGACCATCCGTTAGGATAGAGGACTCCATCGGGACCACGTATACCACCGACTTCAGTTTGTCCACCGCTACCGTTTGCTCCCGTCATGCCACCTGTACCCGCAAAGGCGTAGCGCTCTGCGGTCATAGCGTCTATATATTCGCCTACGGCTCCTAATTCTGAACTGTTACTCTTAAAAGTCGTTGCTCCCCCAAGCGCTCCCTCGGCGCCGTCAGTTGCCCCGCCAGTTCCGCCCGCACCAGAAGCATACGCAAATGACTGTCCAGGGGCTACAGGGACAACCAAATCAACGACCTTTCCGCCAAGACCGGGGGTGCCCGCTTTTCCGCCTTTACCGCCATTCCCTCTGGATAAATCATTGACGCTTGATTTCCTACTTCCTTGCGATCCTTCGTCGCCGTCTTCGCCTGCCGATCCACCTTGTCCGCCGCCGATCAAGACTGTGCGAATCTCCGTCACTCCCGCAGGCACGGTCCAATTGCCAGAGCCAGTAAGCAGCACGCGATTTTTATAGCCCTCCGAGATCCCCTGGGGGACGTAATCCACTAAAAACTCGCCGGAAGCTCTTAATGTGTTGCTCATATTAAGATCAAGGCTATGGATGGCCGCTGATAAATAATCGACCTTGTAGGGGTGCGTCACTTGTACTATATCGCCAGCGCGCTCCTGATTGATCATGACGTTCTGCTTTACCGTCCGATTGCACTTGGCATAGGCATAAAGCCTCTGCGCAGCCGAAGAGCTGTTGATCGCCGTAATTAGCGTAGCATTGGTCACTGTGACAATCTTATCATCCGGAGTCCCCAGCACATTGCCACGGGTTACGATCTTCGTTGTGTGGCGGTATTTCTTGCCTGTAAGGGTGACGGCTCCTGCTCCTTGGATCTTCGCATAGTTGACGCCACCTTCCAGGATCGTTCCGCCTGTGATTGTTAAGCTGTGGGCGGGCTCGGTGAACTTGGCAGTCCGCACGTCTGTAAAAGACTCCGTGAACAGGGTAATTTCATCTGTTATGGGTGCGTAAGCGTGCTCTGTCACCTGCACAGCGGTAACCTGGGTATCTTCGTCCAAGGTCCCATCCATGAAGACTCTGTTATCCGCAAACGTGCCCTTGTCGGTGCCGGTCAGCACGGCAATATGCATGGTGCCGTCAGTGTTTTTTGCGATGGCCGCGCCGGTAGCAATGAGAACTTGCAGGAGATTTTCCCGCTTGGAGGCATAAGGCAGATATCCATACAACTTTAGCGCCGCGACATCCGGGTGGATGGTATAAGGGATCTCTCCCATGATGTTCGCGATTACGTCCCCCGCGATGGCAGCAGTATACATTCCTCCGTAATGGTAGTCATAGTCCAAAAGAGATATATAGGACTCAGCATACAGGGAGTATCTGCGCTTGCCTATCTCTTTGATCCTTCCATTGAAAAACACCCCCATAGCCACATCGCCGCGGCGGACAGTGATAGGGGTATATCTCACAACAACCGGCCTTGTATCACTCTCTATTTCAACAGTTAAAGTGTCGATTGCTAACTGATCTGTGAGGAGGCCGGATTCATGGTGGAGTTTCAGAGATTTTATTTTACTTCCAGTAAAGGAATAGCTCCCGAAAGTGATTGTATTAAGCTTCTCCTGCCTGTTTTCCGTATCATCAAAATACCCGCCGCCGTTGACGTGAAAAAAGTCATCGTCCGCTGTAACAAAATCCAGACCATCGCTCGTTACAAACTGTACGTCTTCATAATAATATGTCGCCAGATTTGTCACCTCCTTGCCGGGGCCATTGCCATAAAGTCGATTTCGAGGTTGCCCCATATGTTGACATCTTCGCTTGCATGGATTAGTTGGTCATTGGCCCGAGTTATGTACGCCTGAAACGTCAGCATGTTCTGCCCATAGGGAATGACCAGCAGATGACTGTCTACCGGAGCCGTCAGGGCATAATACAACCGGTCATATTCTCGGACGTCGCCCTGGTCAATCTGCATGCTGAAATTATAAAACGTTCCGACGATCTCCCGTCCAATCATTCCAGATATGGACCGCTCACCCTTATTGTCCTGCACCCTGCCTGTGCGCTCCAATTTCGCCACGGAGGCATTAAAACTTACCCCATCAAGGGTAAACACTCCGTTGCCTGTTCCAGACCCCAAAGACCACGTTTCTCCATAATACCGCTGCGGCTCTCTTGCTATGGCGGTAAAGGCCAGTTTATCCCACAGATTTATTGACGAGTTCATATGCCAGAGTTCATCCGATACGCTGGCAACGTGGGCATCGAAATATAGCTCTCCCTGCCCAAAAGGCGCGGAAAAGGGGTAGTTCTCCATCGGTGCGGTAATCGCATCGTACAGGCTGTCATAGGCCGCCAAATTATAGTCTTTTGGTTCAACCTCCAAGGCATAGTTATATATCGTCCCGATCACATCACGGACCATATTGCCGTTTTTAAGCTGCCCGGCGTTGTCACCATTCAGGATCGCAGCCTCTCGCTGGAGCGATACCACCGACACATCTGGCGCAGAGTTGTTTATTGTAAAAATGCTCATAGCATCACCTATCTGTAAGTTTCATACCGAGCCTAGAATCTTCACCTGCGTTATATGGCGCCGTCACCCTGGCGAATTCCCGACCATCGATCTGGAGGATGATGGGTTGGTTGCTGCCGCCGGAGCCCCTACGGGATAGTTCATCACGCATGATCTGTCTTATAAGCCCTTCCGGAGCCTCCAGATTTCGGCCATGCTTCTGGTCTCCGAGCACGGCCATAAATTCACCGTTTGGAGGGATTACCGCACCGGAAGCAAGGCGAGGCATAGCAGATGAATACTGATTTGAATAATTGCTTCCGCTTGGAGTGGAGGCCTTTGCTCGTGACTCTGCCGATTTGATAGCTGCTGTCATGGCTACTATACCCGCAACAATCGCTACTGCCGCAATCCCCATAGTGAGAGCGGACTGGAAGGCCCCAACGGCCAAAAATGCACTTGTCGCCGCAATGGTAACCGCGCCTAAGACTCCGGCCAACTTTTCCGCTCCGGACATACTTCCCCATGCATCGGAAAGTCTAATGAGCAGACTTACGAGTAGCATTATTACCCCTACGAACAGCGAGAATTGACCAATTGGAGATAATAGCGCGGGGCCGAGCAGTTTGAATGCCTCCGTTAACCCAAGCAACATTCCTGTGATATTTTTCCCTATAAGATAGGTGGTCAATCCGGCCAGTAGCCCTAAAATGATATCCATAAATGTTTTTATCCCTTCCGGATTTTCCTGCATGACTGCAACCAGGGCGCTTAAACCTTCTGTAAGCCCTTGGACGATGACTGTAACGTTTGCCAAAACGGGGGCTCCGACAGACGCTAAAAACTCATCCCAAGTTGCCTGAAGATTCCCCGTAACAATAGCCCAGTTGTCCTGTTCTCTTGCAGCCTGTCCTACGGCTCCGTTCAGTTTATAAACCTCCTGAACTTTATCAAGCATCAGCCATCGCTTTTCCGCTTCCGTCAGTTTGTCCCAAGTCTTGCCGTACTCCTTTATCGCGCTCGCACTCATCTGGGCTGCAGTCGTAGAAACGCCGATTGCCTCGCCTGCCTCAAAATTACCTTTTAAAAAGCTGGCAAGACTGGATGATGCAGATTCGATGGTTACATCATAAA
>CAMJRV010000035.1 GCA_946408315.1 uncultured Bacillota bacterium
ATCATGATCTTGCCGCTCCTGTTTGCAGCATTGCTTTTCTCAGGCTGCACTGACGGATCGACCGTTAAGGCTGGTCCCACCATAAAGAACCAGCTCGTTTTCCGTGGAGGAAATGAGCTCTGGAATGCGGAATACCAGGTCAACGGAGAAGGCCGGTTCACCGTGGAGGACGGTCAGTATCTCTATGATAATTGGTCTGACGAGAAGTTGGTCGTATTCTATAAAGGGGATTTTTCCGAGATGTCGGGGATTAAAGATCTGAAGATCACCTATCAGACAGCAGGTTCCGGAGGCTCTATCCAGATGAGCGAGCCGGAAGTCGGACCTCACAATCGGGTTTTCAGACTCGGAGGAGGCGGCAACGGCACTATGATCGGCGATGATGCGACGATAACCATAATGGTATTCCTGGACGGTAAGACCCAGTCCTTTGAGCTGAGCAATGAAACCTCCGGTTCCGACAGACTCAGCTTTATGCTGAAAAAGAGCCCGCTGGAGCAGCGGGAAGAGATGAAAAAATGGATGCAGGATCAGTGACGCAACACCAGTGACTCGGCATCAAAAACGCCATCAAAAAACCCGGTTTATTTGCCGGGCTTTTTATTTTGCTTTTGCTTTTCTTTGGCCGGGCCTTCCTCTTCCTTCAGCAATTCCAGCACCTTTTCGCAGGCCAGCTTCTGGGCATAGCTGGAGATCGCCAGATAGAGGGCGGAAGCGGCAAGCTGCTCTCTTGAGCTTTCCTTTTCAAGCTGCGCCGCAGTATCCAGGAACGCCTTTTCCATCATAGCCAGGTATTCTTCATAAAATTTCCTCGCATCGCCGATATTGGGCTGCAGCTTCATCAAGGCGTCGGCATCTCCCATGCTGAGCACATGCTTCAGAGAGCAGATCGCTGTAAGGTAGACCAGATGATCCTTCGTGTATTTCTTGCCGTTGGCCCTGGGCAGCAGCCCGCTCTTTATATAGTTGTTGATCATCGCTCCCGTAAGCTGTGCGCTTTCCGGCTGAAGCGAATGCTGGCGCTTCATATAGCCCAGCACCTGATCTCTGTACAGCTCGATATCCGGCAGACTGTCCCAGTCTGTCGGCCATTCCTCCGAGAGCCGCTCTATCAGTTCCGATAATTCCTTCATGGCACTTCCCCTGTTTCTTATCGTAGTTACATGGTAACATTTTACCACATCGGCGCGAAGATTCAACCGAAAAGGTCTCCAACCATTTTTTCAAAAACAGTAAAAGTAGGTATTGAAATTTCCAATACCTCATAATATAATATTGATAATTACATTGTGCGGTATTATCTTTCACAAATGTTAAAAGGAGTGATTGGGAGAGTGATTAATATGATCCATTCTGTTTGTATTTTCGGGGACTCCGTAGCAAAGGGCGTCGTCTTTGATGCGGTCAAAAACAAATATAGCCTTCTAAAGGAGAGCTTTGCCAATATCGTGGAGCGCCAGCAGAATATTTCCATCCTGAACTTTGCACGCTTCGGCTGCACCATATCCATGGGAAGCGAAATATTGAAGCGCCACGCAGAGGAACTGGACCGTTTTGACTATACGGTTCTGGAATTCGGAGGAAACGACTGCGACTACAATTGGGCGATGATCGCCGAAGATCCCGGCCGTCCCCACCAGTGCAACACGCCAATTGCGCTGTTTCGGGACAAATACAGGGAGTTGATCGACCAGGTCCGGCAAAATGGAGGAAGTCCCGTACTGATGAATCTGCCGCCCATCGATTCGAACCGGTATTTCCGCTGGGTCAGCAGAGGACTGAACGGGAAGAACATTCTGGCCTTTCTGGGCGGGGTCGATGCGATCTATCGCTGGCAGGAGATGTACAGCAGGGCCGTTGAGGAGCTGGCTGACGAGACAAAGGTTCCTTTGATCGACATCCGCTCCGGCTTTCTTCACAAAAAGAATTTCAGCCTCTACCTGTGCGAGGACGGAATCCATCCCAACGATCAAGGCCATCTGCTCATATCGAACGCAATCCGGGAAAAAGCATTTTTCTAATGCTTTTTTCTTTTGCAACGATTCCCCCCTCCATGTTACAATGAACAAAAAGGAAAGACGAGAACAGACGAAAGTAATGGCAGAAAAGAAATCAAAAGAACTAGAAAATTCCAATCCTGCGGAAGGAGGCGGAAGACAGGAGCGGTTATCGGAAATTGTCAACCCTCTCCTGCAATGGTATGACAACCATGCCCGGATTCTTCCCTGGAGGGAGAACCCGATCCCCTATGCAGTTTGGATTTCCGAAATCATGCTCCAGCAAACCCGGGTAGAAGCTGTCAAACCCTATTTTGACCGTTGGATGAAAAGCTTTCCCGATCTCTTATCCCTGGCAAACGCCTCCGAAGACGAGGTTCTGAAGCTATGGGAAGGTTTGGGCTATTACAGTAGAGCCCGGAACCTCCACAAAGCGGCCAGACTCGTGGCCGAAAAGTTCGGCGGCAGTCTGCCCTCTTCCTTTGACGAGCTTCGCAGCCTGCCCGGCATCGGAGAATATACCGCCGGAGCCATAGGCTCCATCGCCTTCGGACTTCCTGTTCCCTGCGTGGACGGAAACGTCCTGCGTGTCGTCACAAGGCTGACCGCAGAACAGGCGGATATCGGAACAGCGGCGGCAAAGAAGCTCCTGACCGAATGGGTCAGAGATATCGTCCCGAAAGACCGGCCGGGGGATTTCAATCAGGCGATGATGGAACTAGGCGCGACGGTCTGCCTCCCCAACGGTATGCCCAAGTGCGACGTCTGTCCGCTGGCGTTCCTCTGTGAAGCCCAGATTCAGGGCCGTGCGACAGACTTTCCGGTCAAAGGGGAAAAGCCCTCCCGAAAAATAGAAAAGAAGACCGTTCTGATCCTCCTTTCTCAGGAAAACCCGGCTTCCAGTCCATACCAAGGAGCGGCGGCAGCGCGGCACAGGATTGCCCTGCGGAAACGGCCGCAAAGCGGTTTGCTGGCAGGACTCTGGGAGTTTCCCAATTTCGACGGGGAGCTTACGGAAGAGGAGGTGAGCCGAATCCTTGATTTATCCGGGATAAAGCTTTCCTCACTGGTTAAATTAAAACAGAGCAAGCATGTCTTCACTCATATTGAGTGGGAAATGTCCGGGTATCTCGCCGTCGCGGAGGAGAGTGAGCGCGATGAATTCCACACTGCAGAACAGGCTTCGGACTATCACGCCGAAAGCGATAAGGGTGCTGAAGAGCTCACCTTCCAATGGGTCGGAGCCGACACGCTGGAAGAAAAACTCGTTCTGCCTGCGGCCTTTAAAACATACCATCAAATCATGAAGCACTATATCAACAAGGAGTCGTAGTAATATGAATCAACTGAAGCGAAGACCCCGGGGCGCGTTTTTCATCATCATCCCGTTTCTCCTTCTTTTGGGCGCCCAGGTCATTCTTTACGGAAACTTTTTTCAGACGCTGAATGCAGATACCCAGGTGATCAACGAACTGAGCAGGATTCGAGGCTCCATACAAAGATACACGAAGCTTGAACTTTCTCAGGCGAGAGTAAAGGCCATCCCGGTGGAAAGCGAAATTGACAGGCTGATCGCTCACAATATGGAGCTTCCCCTGACGAAGAGGCTGACGGGAGAGTCCAGGTATTATGATCTGGACAGCCTGAATATAAAATGGAACGAACTGAAATCGCTGGTTGAAATCTATCATGACGATCCCAGTCAAAAGCATCAGCTTTCCGTTGTCAGCAAGAGCGAAGAATGCTGGATTGTGGCGGATTCCTACGTCGTGCGGCAGCAGTATATCGTCAACCAGACTGCAACCTATTATAAATACTTTACGGTGACCTTCGGCATCAATCTGTTCGTCATCGTGCTGATCCTGGCCCTTTATAAAAGATTCGTCCTGAACAGCATCGCGTCTTCCGCGATCAATGATTCCCTGACGCAAATCTTCAATAAAGGCTACTTCGATCAATTTCTGGAACACGAGATCGCAAGGGCGGCCAGAAAACGAACAGCTTTCAGCTTGATTATGCTCGATATTGACCATTTCAAGCGTGTCAACGATACATATGGGCACCGCCAAGGGGATTATGCGTTGAAAGCGCTGGCGGACGTCGTCAGGAAATGCAAGCGGAACGCGGATGTCCTCGCCAGGTTTGGAGGCGAAGAATTTATCGTCCTCCTTCCCGATACCGCTTTATCCGAGGCCGTTTTGCTCGCCGAGCGGATCAGGGAAAGCGTCGAAGCCTTCCCGTTTGAAGAGATCGGAAGGATGACCATAAGCCTGGGGGTGACTGAGTTCAGTCAGGACGACAATAAAGAGAGTATCTTAACGCGGGTCGATTCCGCCCTTTACCTCGCGAAAGAAAACGGCAGGAATCGATGTGAAGTAATCAGAAAAGGGGGAGAAAATGCGTAGAAAAGTTTTGGTGATCGGACATAAGAATCCTGATACCGACTCCATCTGCTCGGCAATCGCCTATGCCAATTTGAAGAATCAAATTGCCGAAGACGAGCATATTCCAATGCGGGCCGGAGATATCAGCGATGAAACGAAATTTGTCCTGGAACGGTTTCATGTCGAAGCCCCGGACTACATTCAGGACGTGGGAACCCAGGTAAAGGATATCGACATCCGCAGAACGGAAGGTGTTCCGGACCAGATTTCTCTGAAAAAAGCCTGGAATCTCATGCGGGACCTGAATGTCGCCACCCTTCCCGTCACCTGCCAAAAGCGGCTGGATGGGCTGATTTCCGTCAAGGATATTGCTACGGCAAACATGGACATCTACGACAACCGGATTCTCTCCACTGCAAAGACCTGCTATAAAAATATCATCGAAACGCTGGAGGGTACCATGATCGTCGGGGATGAAAACGACATCGTGGAAGAGGGAAAAATCCTGATCGCGGCTTCCAATCCCGACACTCTGGAAACCTTTATCGATCCCGGAGACATCATCATACTGAGCAACCGTTACGAATCCCAGCTCTGCGCCATCGAGATGAATGCGGGCTGTATCATCGTATGTACGGGCGCTCCCGTTTCCATTACGATCAGAAAACTGGCGAAAGAAAAGGGCTGCCACATTATAAGCACCCCTTACGACACCTATATCGTATCGCGTCTCATCAATCAGAGTACGCCGATCTGCTATTTTATGAGAAAAGATCATCTCATCACCTTCGGAACAGAGGACTTTACGGAAGACGTCAAGAGCGTCATGGCCAAGGTCCGCCACAGGGACTTTCCCGTATTGGATCTTCACGGAGACTACTTCGGCATGATTTCCAGACGTTCTCTTTTGGACGTCCAAAAGAAGCGGATCATCCTGGTGGACCACAATGAGAAATCCCAGGCTGCGGACGGCCTGGAAACGGCGGAGATCCTTGAGATCATCGACCACCACAGACTGGGCGCTCTGGAGACCATTTCTCCTGTTTTCTTCCGCAACCAGCCGGTGGGCTGTACGGCCACCATCGTTTACCAGATGTATCTGGAAAACCGGATCGAGATCAAACCCGATATCGCGGGCCTTCTCTGTTCCGCCATCATAACCGACACGCTGATGTTCCGCTCTCCGACCTGTACGGAAGAGGACCGGAAGGCGGCGGAGACGCTGGCCGGCATCGCGGGAATCCAGATCAGGGAATTTGCGGAAGAGCTGTTCCACGCCGGCAGCAATTTAAAGAACAAGACGCCGGAAGAAATGCTCTATCAGGATTTTAAGACCTACTCCATCAACGGCGTCAGCTTCGCGGTAGGACAGAACACCTTTACCAACACGGAAGAGCTCCGGGATGCGAAGGGCAAGCTGCTCACCTACCTGAACACTTCCTTCCCGAGAAGGGACATCGACATGCTCTTTATCATGCTGACAAACATTCTGGACGAATCCACCGAGCTGCTCTACTATGGCGAGGGGGCCAGAGAGGTGGCGGAATCCGCCATGAGGGTCACTGCCAACGACGACTCGCTCCGGCTCGAAGGAGTGGTATCGAGGAAGAAACAGCTCATTCCCGCTTTGATGGCGATTTTGCAGGAATCGTAAGAAACGTTCGGACTGCGCTCTTTATGCAGTGAAAACCCCCTGAGCTTTTCCGGCCCAGGGGGTTCTTAGTTTTGATCATTCTTTTTTGATTTATTTCGTTGTCCCGTCGGTAGGAATCTGCTGGTCAGGATTCTCAGCTTCCTTCGGCATCAAGCGGCTCAGGTAATCTTTGAGCTGATTGAGATACTGTCCGTATGCGGACCAGTCTCCGTTCTTCTGTGCGGACGTAGCCTTTTCAAACGCGTCGTTTGCAAGGCGGATCAGCTCGTCGACGGTCTGATCTCCTTCCGGACCCGGTTGTACGGTCTCACCGGGAGTCAGCGGCGTGCCGGTTCCGGCTCCGAAAAGGGAATCCAGCGCGGCGCCCAGAGTCGGCTCATAAGCGATCCTGTCTCCGTAAGCCACGATAACCCGCTTGACCTCCGGAAGGCTTCCGGTATTGGCGGCCTCCAGGTACACCGGTTCTACATAGACCAGAGAATTTTCGATCGGTATGACGAACAGGTTTCCTCTGATATACGTTGAGCCCGCCGAGTTCCAAAGGGAAAATTCCTTGGAAATCTCAGGATGCTGGTCGATCTGGGACTCGATCTGCATCGGTCCGTAAATCGTCCGGTCCTTCGGCATCTGATAGAGAATCAGTTCTCCATAATTCGCTCCGTCATTTCTCGCCATCAGAAGCCCTGTCAGATTCCGCTTGCCGGTAGGCGTGTACGGGATCGAATTGATGAACTCCACGTCGTTCTCTCCCGGCGGCTTCATGATGTAATATTGCGGCGTCATCGGAACTTCCTGAGTTCCGAAAATTTCATTGGAGATCTCCCACAGATCCTCTCCCTGATAGAAGACCTTGACGTCCTTCATGTGATACCGCTTATAGACGTTTGCCTGGATGTTGAACATGAAATTGGGGTATCTGATGTGCTTTTGGAGCGACTCCGGCATCTGATCGAAGCTCTTAAATAACTTAGGATAGATCTTCGCATAGGTGTTGGCAATCGGATCATCTCCGTTGACCAGATAATAGCTCGTCTCTCCGTTATACGTGTCGACCACAACCTTGACCGAGTTGCGGATATAGTTTACCCGGGTCCTCTGCGGATCAAAGGGCTCCGAATACGGATAATAGCTGCTCGCGGTATAGGCGTCGATGATCCAGTACAGCTTTCCGTCCGCCGTGACAATATACGGATCGTTGTCGTATTCAAGGAACGGCATGATCTTTCTTACCCGTTCCATGATGTTCCTGTTGATCACGATCTTTGAGTCGCTCGTAATATTTGTGGATACCATCAGCTTCAGACTCTGCTCCCGGATGGCAAACAGGGCGCGGTTGAGAAGGTTCAGCTTGATTCCCGCGTTTCCCTCATAGGTGGCATAGACGTTGTCCTCGCCTTCCCCGCCGCTTCTGGAATAGTCAAACTCCAGCTCGTTGGTATTGGTCAGAATATAGTCGTTGGTCAGCTCTCCAAAGTAAATTTCCGGTCTCGTGATTTCAATTTCTTCCACATCGGAAATCGGAGGAATGCTGTCGATGAGCATATCCGGCTGGCCGTTTGTCGTGACCTTGTCAACCCTGGAAAGCGTGATTCCATAGCCGTGGGTATATTTCAAATGCTTGTTGATCCATTCCTGCCTGGTCTTCGTCTCATCGATTTCTCTGGCGGACAGGTATGTTTGCGTATATTCGCCGTTGATCATATACCGGTCGACGTCGACATCGTTAAACAGGTAATAAAGCCTGATCGCCTGAGTCTGGTTATAAAACTTTTTCGCAGGCTCAAAATCGTTGATTCGGATGTTCTGGATCGTCCCCATATTGTTGGCGATATCCTGCTTGGTGAGATCATTTGTGGCAGGAAAATTCTTCACCGTAACATCCTGCAGGTCATAAGCGTAATTGGTAAAGGTGATATTATTCCTCAAATACGGGCTTTCCTTACTGATTTCGTCAGGAGAAACGACGAAATTCTGGACCAGCAAAGCTGCTCCCGTTCCCAGGGCTCCCAGTATGATCATGATGATCGGTACTGCGAACACCATCTTGAACTTCTTCCGCTTGATGCCGGCGGCAAAGCCGATGGCCGCGGCGACGGAAAGCACCACCATGGCGCGGTAAACCCAAAGGGTAACGTTGATATCGGTAAAGCCGGCGCCGTGCAGTACACCTGAGTTGGAATACAGCAGACTAAACTGCCTGAGGAAGAAATTGCTCCCTACCATGAGGAAGAAGAGCACCCCCAACACGATGAGTTGATTGGACGCGATGTGAACCAGTTCCTTCAGGTTTTCATTGTCGAACTGCTTTTTCTGCCTTCCCGCGCCTCCTGCACCTTGTCCTCCAAAGCCCTGGCCTCCTGTGAAGCTCTGACCGAACTTGCCGAAGGCGTCTCCGAACATTCCATTGATGGCGTCTCCGAAATTGTTGCTCCGGTAGGTCTGGCCTTCCTCTCCGGCGTCATATGCCGGCTGTTCCTGCTGCTCGAAGACTTTCGGCCTTCTCATGGAAAGAAGGATGAAGTAGTAGATCAGCGTCAGGATGGCGAAGGCGACGATAATACCGATCGCGATCTGGTTGATTTGGGTAATGAACTCCAATTTGAAAACATAGAAGGAAACGTCCATCCCAAAAATCGGATCCTTAATTCCAAATGAAGTGCTGTTGGCAAACTTCAGGATCTGGAACCACAGCCCCGTAACGGTGGTAATGGTCACCAGAATTCCGAAGACCGCGCCAAGCCCCAGCGAGATCCGGTTCAGTGTCTTTTCACTCACTGCCGGCGTATCTACCGTGTCGACCTTCTTATAATAGCCTCTCTTTAAAACGCGCAAGTAGAAATACGTCAGTACCATGATGATCACGAAGGATGGGATTCCGATCTCCAACTGCGTGAACAACTGCTTGAAGAACACGCTGGTGTAGTCGAGCTCCCTGAACCAAAGGAAGTCGGTAACAAAGGTCACCAGCCCTCCAAAGCCGGCGATGATCACCAGCAAGATCACGACGATAACGCCCAATCCTATTTTTCTTTTTTTCAAATTATTGTTCCCCCCTGTCCCAGATTTTGATTTTCGTCAACAACTTTTTTAGATATTATTGCACAGGCAACCATGGAATGGTTGCCTGCCGACGACTGTTGATAGTTTATTTACCCTTTATTTCTGTTCATCAATCAACTTTTGGACTGCCGCTCTGGCCTCATCGGGCAGATGATCTCTTCCGCCCTTGAATTCCAGCAGGGAATCCAGATAGCTGATCCTGTTGTTCATACTTTTCATCAGAAGGTCTATGTATGCCTGGTCGGTGAAGTCCGGTTCAAAGCCCTCGATATCCATCGTCTTTACCGCAGACATCTTTCCAAAAGTCTTGAATGCCGCAGTCCCGTCGACGATGCTCTCAATGATGCCGATGGTGACCTCCTTCGGAATCTTCTTATCCAGAAAGTGGCCGGTGTTGATAATGTAGCACTGAACGCCTCTGGCCTCAAACAGCGCCTTGAACTTTCCGTAGTCCTGCTCCAGCGGATAGGTCCGGAACGGGTTCGCATAAGGCTCAAATACCAGCGCGTCTTTGTCTACGCCGGCCGCCAGCTTTTCCGCCGTCGTCCGCTTCGTTGCGAGGGTCGCTCCCATAACGGATGCCAGGATCGGATCTTCCAGCTTGAGCACCGGCGGCAGAGAGTGATCTTTCATAAGCCACACGATGGAGTTGATCGGCTCATCCATCTTATCGACTCTGTTGGCTGCCCAAAGTTTGGACTTGATGGCTCTGCCGTTGCCGTTTCTGATGTCCTCCGTAACGATCACCATTTTGCCCTCTGAATCCAGTGTGGCTCCGCAGTTTTGAACGGTGATCAGATACTTGTTGTCCGGTGAAGTCAGCGGATAGTCCTGGGTCTTGTCGAAGTAGGAAGGTTCCAGGGCTACCGTCGAGCCGTTTTCCGTAGAGATGACATACGCATCGTCATGAAGAACGGTCACATCGTATTTTCCGCCGTGTTTTGCGTGGGTCAGCGTGGATTTTCCAGAGCCGGAAAGTCCGGAAACGCCCATCACATGCTTGCTGCCGTCTTTTTTGACCATTCTTTTCAAACCGCCGTGGCAGGATGCATAGCCGTTTCTGTTGGCGACTCCCCAGGCGATGGTCAGCGTGCCCTTCTTGTGTTCTCCGAAATAGCGGAGTCCAAGCAGCGCCGCGCAGTTGTGTTCTGGGTCGAAAAATGCAATGCCGTTGGGATACCGTGGATCTCTCCAGTCCGGATCGGAAAAGATGAAGATATCCGGCTCATTGCCGATCACCCTCGATCTTTCATACATCTCGTCATAGAGCTTGTTAAGGTACTGGAAATTCAGCAGCCAGTTATAGAGCGTATTTTCATACGTCTCCGGCACCAGCAGGTTAGCCTTTACCATGAAGTCCTCATCGAGTCCGATGTAGGCCTCCGTATGCAGCATTTTTTTGTACCTTGTACCGTATACGGCTTCTCTCAGGATTGCCGCATAGTCTGCTTCTACCACTCCCTTTTCTCCGAGAATCACTCTCGCTCCGGCGAATCTTCCAACAGTTTCCCCGTCGTTGAACAATAAAATCTTTGCTCCTTCGGGTAAACCGATTTTTTCTGGTTCGAAAACAGGCATGTCTGTAAGGATTGTCCCCGTAGAGTTTTTCGCCATTTCGTATGCTTCTTTCAGATCAATAACTTTTCTGACGTTATTGCCGTAGAATGCGGTCTCAATCGTTGTCCTCGACTGAGAAAAAGCGACATTCCCCGTGGTGATTCTGTTTCTTTCGAACCTGGAATTAGTTGCCATTGTAACATCTCCTTTTAACTTGTCTCTTTATTATTGAAATTTAAAATAGTTAACAATTTGCATCTTTCCATCTGTGGGCTCTAAATAGTATATCCAGTTGTATTTTTTATCCGCTGTTTTTCCTTTCTCTGTGATCTGAATTTCTTCATGGACCCAGACGTAAAAGCCGTTTGCTCCCTGTCTGATCTCCCCGATCTCCAGCAGCTTGAATGTTTCCTTTATTTTGCCGATCTTGGAAAAGGACACGGCATTCTGATATGCCTTGCTATCCTTTTTCACCAGCTCCATCACGCTCTTGCTTCCGCCGTTCACGTAGTCGATCCACTGGGAATCAAAGGCGATGATGGCTCCGACAACGGATTTATCGTAGTAAACCGGTTCGCCGTTTTCCGGCGTCTGCCAGATGTTGTTGACGATCGGCTTTGAATTGTTGATGTCCATTTGGCCGTAATCCGTACCCTGCCGATAAACGAGGGCTTCGTTGGCCTTCACCTGCTCAATGTTTTTATTATTCCCCAATTGAGAGGTGACCAATGCATTTTTATCCGACATGGGATTTGGATCGGGGGCTGGCGCCGTCACTCCGTCATCCGCCGGCTGCTGCTCCCCATCGGGCTTCACCGTGCCGCCGTTATCCTGATCAATATTCTTTCCGCCGTTTGTCTCCCCGTCTTTGTCGGCGTCCTTTCCGGAGAACAGGTCGCTGATTCCTTCGCTCCAGTCCGAAACCGTCTTGAAGATCCCGGTCTGTGCCTCTCTGATCGCTTGTGCCGCGGCGCTTTCGGGGGCAAAAAAACGAATTCCTAAAATGATGATTTCAATTGCGAGAATGATTGCGATGATGAGTTTTGGCACAAGGCCCAGTTTCTTCTTTTTCATACTGCAAACC
>CAMJRV010000036.1 GCA_946408315.1 uncultured Bacillota bacterium
ATTCGTGGCCGATGGTGACAGGGGGCATCATGCGCTTTTGCGTCCAGTCGTTCCAGGCGCGGATATGTACATCCGTGCCGCAGATGCTCGCGGCGAGGATCTTCACCAATACCTGGTCATCCTGACGAATCACAGGCTTTGACCGCTTCGCGACTTCATATTTTCCGATTTCTGTGAATACAACTGCATCCATCATTTCTTGTGACATGTTGACCCCTCCTGCTTTTTACCCTCCAGATACGCAGCGTGCAGCTTCAGGCAGAATTCCAGGCTGCCGGTGCCGTCCGCCGCCGTGATTTCCGGCTTGCGGTTTTCCAGAATACAGTTTGTAAAATTCTCCATTTCTCTATAAAACGCTTCTCCCCACCGCTCCAGGAAGCTTTCCTGGCACTCTTCCAGAACGCCTGCGCCAGTAAACTGGGAAATATAGTTTTTGCGGGGCACACTATTGACCCGCAGCGTCCCCCTCGTTCCTACGATCTCAGATTCCACATGGCTGCAGGTGGCGGTTCTGCCCACATGGATGTAGGCGGTGGTATGATTATCGAACCTGGTCAGAGAAAAACCGTTGTCATAATCGTCGTAGTCCGCCAGCCCCTTACAGACATAAGCGTCGCCGGTGGCAAAGCTTTCCACCGGTTCGCCGCCCAGGAACCAGCGCGCCAGATCGGTATCATGGCTGCCCATCTCGATGAACCAGGGTACATAGATCCCCTTCTTCACCCCTTCAAGATGAGCGTCAAGCACGGAAGCCGGATCAAGGCTGACTCCGCGGAACAGGATGGGAATTCCGATCTCTCCCCCTCGGATCTTGCGCATCGCTTCTGCATAGGACGGGTCAAAACGGCGCATAAAGCCTACCGTGAACAGTTTCCCTTCGTTTCTTGCCACCTCGGCCTCAATTTCTTTGCAGTCCTCCACCGTCTTTGCCAGGGGCTTTTCGCAGAAAATATGCTTTCGCGCCCGGCTGGCCTTGATGCACTGTTCCTTGTGGGCATCGGCTCCCGTCGCGATGACAATGGCGTCGATATTCGGGTTTTTCAGCATTTCATCATAATCGGTATATCCGTGAGGAATACCGAATCGTTCCTGAACCTCCTTCACACGGGATAGGGTCCTTGCGCAGACCGCGACGACCTCCGCATTGGGGACACGGCACTGCAAATTCGTGATATGCATCGTTCCCATGCTGCCGATTCCCACAACTCCAAAACGTACTTGTTTCATTGCGACTACTCCTTTCATCTTCAGATCTGAAATTCAGATGCCCGCTGTTTCCCGAATGTATTTGCGGGCCATGAGTGCATACTCAAAAGGGTTTGCCAGGCTCGGGTCCTGCTCCGCCTCGACGATCAGCCAGCCTTCATATTTTACGTCGTCCAATACCTTGAATACAGCCGAAAAATCGACGCAGCCGTCTCCGGGGATCGTAAAGCAGCCCTCCAGCACGGCCTTGCGGAATTTGAAGCCCTCTTTATACGCCTGTTCCATTTTGTCCGCCCGCATATCCTTCAGGTGTACATGGCCGATCCGCGAAGCAAACAGCTTTGCAGCTCCCACCGCATCTTCCCTGGAGAAGGTAAAGTGTCCCGTATCATAGCAGAGATAGACGTACCTGGGATCGGTATGCTCCATCAGTCGCTTTGTTTCGGCCAGCGTCTGGACCACAGTAGCCATATGATGATGAAAACAAAGCTTGAAACCCCGCTCTGCCGCGATCTTGCCCAGGCGGTTCAATCCGTCGCACAGCTTCTCCCATTCTTCGTCTGTGGCAATCGGCTTGTTGTCTCCAAACATGGAACACTCCTCCGCGAACAGACATCTGGTCAGCTCGCAGACATTGACACGGTTTGCGCCCACCGCTTCGAGGAAATCCAGCAGGGCGAGAAACGCCTTCTCATTTTCCTCATAGGGTGCGGAGCATAAGAAGGAAGAAAACCATTGGCTGGCAATTGCGATCCCGCGAAGATCCAGAGCTTTTTTCAGCGTCTTCGAATCGGTGGGAAACTTCCCTCCCACTTCGGTTCCCTGAAATCCGGCAAGGGCGGCTTCCGAAATCATCTGTTCAAAGGTCAAATCGCCGCCAAGCTGCGGCATGTCGTCATTGGTCCATCCGATGGGCGCAATGCCGAGTTTTACATTCTGAAACATTTCTAACTCTCCTCTCTCAATCCTTTTCCGGTCCTGCTCTCTCAGCACTTTTCCCACTGACGGGTTTGAAGCGACCTGAGTACGGCGCCGATCACACCGTCCACCTTGGCGCCCATTTCAAAATCGCAGAGGTGCGCTTTACCGTTCATGGCCTGCATCAAAGCATGAGCCTGCAGGGTTTTCATGTCGTCAAAGGCGATGGCGATGCCCCCTGCGGGCTGAAACCATTTGAAGCCCTCGTGCTGCGGGTTGAGCAGCACGGTGCGGAAGCCGCAGTCGCGCCCGCCGTCCCGGTCCGCATCTTCCTTGAAGTAAACCTGAACCTCGCACATGCGCTCTAGATTGTAGACCACCGTGCCTTCAGTGCCTTGAATTTCATAGTAGAAATAATTTTTGCGCCCTGTCGCCACACGAGAGGAGGAGAAATCGCCGATCGCCCCGTTTTTATACTTGACGAGGAACGTGATGATATCGTCGTTTTCCACCTTTTGCAGCTCGCCGGAGCCAAGGGCCTTCGGCCGTTCCGGGATCACGATAGAGGAAACCGCGTTGACCTCTTCCATATCGCCGCAGATCATCTGGGAAACGGAAATCAGATGGGAGCACAGGTCCCCCAGCGCGCCGGAACCTGCCAGCTTATTGATGTGCCGCCAGGTGATCGGAAGCTTCGGATCGAGCAGCATGTCCTGGTCATATGTAGCATGGACCCGCATGATCCTGCCCAGCTTGCCGGATGCGACCAGATCGCGGACATAGGCGTTTGCCGGATTCATAATGTTGGAGAATCCGCAGTAATTGACGACACCCTTTGCCGCAGCCAGATCCGCCAGCTTCCGGGACTCCTCCGCCGAAACCGACAGCGGTTTTTCGCAGAAAACATGCTTGCCGTTTTCCAGGGCGTATTTTACCATTTCATAATGCATGCAGTTGGGCGTCGCGACGTCCACCAGATCAACATTGGGATCGGTACAGACTTCCTTCCAGTCGGTCGTGTAACGGTTGTAGCCTAAAACCTCCCGCATGGTTTTGACCTGCCCCTCGTTATTGTCGGCAATCACCTCAAATACAGGAACGTCATCTCCGAAAATCATCTTTGCGCTGTAAAATGCGGTAGTGTGCGCTTTTCCCATCCAACCCGCACCGATGAGCCCGATTCGTACTTTATTCATTTTCCCCACCTCCATCTTCTCTTTTTCTGCAAATTGGGAGCTTTTTTACCTTTCTTGTAAAATCAACTCTCGTTATACCGTATTGTATACTCACCCATAACGTGTGTCACTGCCGCCATTTGCTGAAAAATATACATTTCCTGCGGTGTTGGAAAAACATGTATGCCAGGCTTGCGCGCATCAAAAAGGATACCCGAAGGTATCCTGATCTGTCGGTATCGTCAATATCTATCGAATTGATTCTCGTCTTCCTCCGGCATGAGAGGACCGCATTCAAGAAGTTCCACACGGTCACCGGGTAAGGCCTCGATCTCCCGGACCCCTTTGCTGATCCGGAATCTTCCCACCATGTCCTTCAGGAGCTCCGCCTGGCTTGAAAGCTCTTCGCTGGCGGCAGCACTTTCTTCGGCGGTTGCGGAATTGTTCTGAACGACGCCGGAAACCTGCTCAATGCCTTCGTTGACGTGAGTGATGGCCGACGCCTGCTCATTGGAAGCGCCGGCAATTTCCCCGACAAGATCGACCGCCCGTTCAATTCCCTCCACGATCTCATTCAGCGCGGAAGCGGTATCGTTCGCCAGCTTGGTTCCCACCCTTACCTTGCCGATAGAGCCTTCGATGAGCCCTGTGGTTTCTCTCGCTGCGGCGGCGCTTCTTGCCGCAAGGTTCCGCACCTCTTCCGCCACCACTGCGAAGCCTTTCCCGTGCTGTCCTGCCCTGGCAGCCTCTACTGCCGCGTTCAGAGCGAGGATATTGGTCTGAAACGCGATATCATCGATCACCTTGATGATCTTTGAGATGTTGGCGGAAGACGAATTGATGTCGTCCATTGAGGTCAGCATGTTTCTCATTTGCCCATTTCCCCCCTCCGCCTTCTCTTTCACACTGTTTGCAAGCGCGTGAGCCTGATTCGCATTTGCCGCATTGCGTTTCGTCTGCTCCGCAATCTCCGCGATGGAAGCGGTAAGCTCTTCGATGGAGTTGGCCTGCAGGGCGGAGCCCCGTGACAAGGTCTGACTTCCGTCGGATACCTGCCGGGAGCCTGAGTTCACCTGCTCGGCGGCGTCGCTGATCTCCCCCATGACCTGGCTTAACGTTACGATGATATGATTCAAAGAATCCTTGATCTCAACAAAGTCCCCCTTGTAATCCGCTGTAATGGAGATACCCAGGTTCCCCTCTGCGATTTCGGATAAAATACCTGAGATTTCGCCGATATAGCTTCGGATATTATGGATCGTGCCGTTCATCGTCTCTTTGATCACTGCATAATCGCCCCTGTAGTCGCCTTCCATCTGAGTGTCCAGCCTGCCCTGCTCCAGCGCCTGCAGCACCTGCAGTGCCTTTTCAACCGGCTCCACAACAGCGTTCAGGGTCCGGTTCAGGCCTTCCATGATCATGGCAAAACTGCCTCCGTGCTTCGACGTGTCGACCCTGTGATTCAGCCGCCCCTCCACCGCTGCAGCCGTCATATCCCCAGCGTCGTCGATCAGCGCCCGGATCGCCGTCACGCAGCGGTTCAGATAGGTATTGATCTTGGCAAAGTTTGCTCCGATCTGCTCCGTATCTTCATCCGTTTCCCGGTCGGCAGTCACAATAGACAGGTCTCCCTTTGCCAGCTTCTCCAGGCTGACGATCAGCCTTTCGACCTCCTGATCCTGGAATTCGGCCTGCTTCTTTGCGACCTCCACATTCTTCTCTGCCTGCCGCGCCGCGTTTTTGATTTCCGTCTGATCGATGATCAATTCCAGAACGCCGATGATCTCACCGTCATCATCGGTGAGAGGAATCCCTGTATAAGAAATTGTAAGCTCCTTTCCGCCCAGCCGCGCAGAGGCCTCGCAACCTGCCATTTCTCCTTCCGCCAAGGCTTTCAGACAGGCACATTTTTCGGTTCCGAAGCCTTCGATAGGAAAGCTGACGCGGCAGTCGGTATCGATCAGCTCTTCCCTGGTCAAGCCCGCAGTGTCTGCTCCTGCCTGATTGACGTATTGGATCTCAAAATCTTTATTCAGAATCATAACGGGAGAAGGCAATGCGTCGATATGCCCAACCAGCGTGTCGATGGTCTGATTGACGCCGTCGACGATCTTTGCAAAGTCCCCTCCGTGAGCGCTGCTGTCGGCTCTTTCGTATAGCCTTCCGCAAACCGCGGCTTTCACCAGCCCGCCGGTATCGCCGATCAGCCGATTTACCGCATTGATACAGGTATTGATGCTGTTATTAATCTCATTGAAATCACCCCTGGCTTCCTCTGTAATCTTTTCCGGAATATGGCCTTTGCTGATCTGTTCCATGTATCCGGCTGACGTTTTGAGAGGGCCGATCAGAGCGTCGAGGGTATTGTTGACTCCCTGTATGATCTCCCGGTAACTGCCCTGGAATTTTTCCGCGTCACCCCGCCGGGAAAGATCTCCGTCCACCGCAGACCGGGTCAGGGAATCCGCTTCCGCGATCAGCTCTTTCAAAGTCTCCACAATTCCCCTCATACTGGCGGCCAGCACCCCCAGTTCGTTTTCTTTGTCGTATGTAATATCGACTTCAATTTCTCCCCTTGAAAGCATGGCGCTGACTTCCACCAGTTCCTCTACGGGAGCGACGATTTCTCGTTCCAGCCTCTTGCTGACCCTGCCGGAAATGAGAATGCTGACGATAAGAGAAAGCACCATAAGGCTCATGACCAGGGTCTGCGCAGTCCTGGCATTTCCGAGATAGTCCTCGGCAGCCTGTTCCGATTGCAGCTTCAGGGAGTCCAACGTTACGGTGGCGTTGTTAAAGTAGGGAATCGCCTCTCCTTTCATCAGTTCCATCGCCTGAACGGATTCATTTTTCCCTTCGGCGTCAAATGCGGTGAGGTGTCCCTCCAACTGTTCCATGATTCTCTTTATACTCTTTATTTTATAATCGAAAAGGTTGATTTCCTCGGCTTCTTTTTCCGAGGTCAAGGTCCTCAGCTTTGCGATGTTGTCGTCGAGGGCCCTCAGGTTCCCGTCAAATTGTTCGGCCGCTTTCACAACGAAATCGGGATTCTCCTCAGATACAGCAGTATAGATGTTTTTCTGAAGGGCTTGCAGCGCCAGTTCGATATCGCCTACGACCACCATCCGCTGGTAGGGCCCATAGAAAATACCCTTTGCAAAGGAAACCAGAATCAGGTTAGACGCGATACTGATGAGCATGACCGCGATGATAACAAAGGTGATCACTGTAAATCCTCCCCTGATTCTTTTCCCGAGTCTGAAACGTTGATTTGTGATCCGATCCATAACTTGCAAACCTGCCTTTCATAAATTTTTTCATTTTTAGCATGATATTGCTTTTGCGACACCTCTATTGTATACTTCTATATATCACGTGTCATTGCCATAACCTGCTGTAAAATATACATTTCCTGCTGCGGCAAAGTCAGCTTGATCGATTTAAGCTTCCACTCAAAAACGCGGCCCGACGCCGCGTTATGAGAAAGGAAAAGAGATGGAAAATATGGAGAATTATCAGAAAGGAATCATAACCCGAAAAGAGCCGGGGATTCTGAAAAAAGACGGCATCTACTTTTACAATCCCTCCGATTTCGCTCAGGAGCATCTGTTCTATCCCCATTGGGGGGCCGAATACGTATGCGCCAAGCCTTACCGAGTGAACCGCAGTGAGCAGGATGTATTTGACACCTTTATTTTGTTCTACGTTGTCAAAGGCAGCCTTTTCTTTCGCTACCGGGGAAAGGAATTTACCGCCGGCGCCGGAGACATTGTCCTTCTGGACTGTAAGTACCCGAATTATTACCGCGCCGAATCCGAGGTGCAGTTCCGCTGGATCCACTTTACAGGCAATGCCTCGCAAGCTTATTGCGACTTGCTCTATGCCAGGCGGCAGGGATATTTTCCATATCACCCCGATCTAGGCGTTCATTTTTTTAATCTGCTGCGCAGTGTTAAAACCGACAAGATCAATGAACACTACGTTTCGCTTCAGCTATATACCATCTTGAGCAGCCTCGCCTCTCAGGCAAATACAAGCCAACTGCAGCACCCTTCCGTGCCGTCTGCGAAGAGTTATATGGACCTTCATTTTGCAGAATCCATCACCATCGAGGATATTTCCGCAGCGGTTAACCTGAGCCAGTACCATTTTTCTCGCCTGTTCCGCGCAGAGACGGGACTTTCCGTTCATGGTTATCTTCTGGATACAAGGATGGGCCATGCAAAAAAGCTGCTTTCGGAAACCAATCTGTCGATAGAGGAGGTCGCGCAGCAATGCGGCTTCTCTTCCACATCCCATTTTATCCGCGCCTTTAAACAAGAAATGAATATTACTCCCGCCCGCTTTCGAGGCTTGTTCCGATAAGTAAGCGGATTTCGATTCACCTGCGGAACAACCATCTCCGAATGTCTTTCAGAATCACTGCGGCAAAGAATATGTAGCAGACATAGCCGGTGGTGGAAAGGACGTAACCGACCAGAGTCTTGAAAGGGATTACGGCGGCGACGGCAATACCTATCACGACCAGAACCACCGTCGCAATCCGGAATTGGTTCGACTTCTCATCGTGGCTGATTCGGCTCACTACGGTCCACATCTGAGGCGCAGAAGTATTATATACTTCCAGGATGATGATGATCGTGAAAAAGACGCCGGCAGCCGGGGTAATTCTATTGGCAATCACCAGGTTCGGAACGTCGGCCGCGGCCACTTCCGGCAAGATGGAAAACAGAGTCAGGGTAGATAGGATAATCATTCCGGTGATAAAGAGGCTGCCCGCAACTGCTCCGATTCTCATATCGCGGCGAGGTCTGCGCGCCGCCAGTTCAGAAAGAAATACGGCAAACCACAGCGCCGTACCTCCGATATATGCAACCCCTCCCAAAATGGGATTGTCACTCCCTCCTCTCGTAACCTCTGCGAGACCTCTTTCAATCAGCTTTACTCCATCGGGAATATGCTGCCAGTTTCCAGCCAGGGTATATATCGTAACGATAAGAATCAGCACAATATTCACGATGCCGGAATATCCCATGATCTTTGCCAGGGTTTCAAATCCAAAGAGAACCGTACATATGACCAGGATGCCGAGCACGGCAGATCCGGTGATTTTTGAGACGCCAAAGGTTGTATTGGCGACGGTCGCCGCGGCGGCAGCCATGTAAAAGAAACTGCCGTAGCAATATACTGCAATGAAGAGATCAAAAAAAAGGCCCACGTATCTGCCGCCGTAATAATAGTAAATATTCTTTACCGTTCCGAGGCGATTTTCATATCCTGCTCTCGTATAGCTTACAGACGTCCAGATCAGAATAAACGCCACAGCAGCAACCGCTATGATCGACTGGCTGCCGTAGGTCACGAAGAACTGCAGAATTTCCTGTCCCGAGGCAAAGCCCGCGCCGATAAAGAAAGCGACCATCCCGGCCCCTATCAATATCACATTCCAAAGATGCACCGTGCCTTTTGCCATGATTGATCCTCCCGTTTAAAATAAATCCCAAGATTTCTTTTACCAGCCCTCTTTCATGTATATACGGTTATATCCGGATGTATGCGATTTACAGCCAACGGGAGATCATTTCAACCGGCAATCCTTTATCAGGCCTTGCGCCTTTGGTCAATAAATGTTTTAATTAAAACGAACAGGTCACAGAAATTGAAATCTTTTTTCAAAGGCGGGGGTAAATATGAAAATAGGTATTCTAGGAGTTGGAGTAATCGGTACCGCTATCGTACACGGGTTTTGCATGGATCATGACACGAGTCATGAAATTTATCTGTCATACCGGAGCAAAGCAAACAGCGACTTATTATCCAAAAAATATTTAAACGCAAAAAGGATGGAAACGAACCAGGAAGTGATAGACCATTCCCAATGTGTTATATTAGCACTGCATCCCTCAGTCGGCGAGGAAACGGTAAAGTCTCTGGATTTTACAAAAACGAAAAGAATCATAAATTTAATGGCGGATACGAAATTGGATGATTTAAAGGGATGGATCGGAAAGGATATCCCAATTGTTCAAGTCATTCCCATGCCCTGTATCGCAAATCGAACAGGTCCAATCATAATATACCCGAAAGATCGTACTGTAGCGGAGCTGTTCCGTGATCTGGGGGAAGTAATACAGGTTGAAGAAAACCAGCAAATGCGGGCGCTGCAAGCGATAACGGCTTTGGCGGCAACCTATTACACCATGTTATACAAAGTTGCGAACTGGGGAGAAAAATATAATTTGACAAAAGAAATAACTTCAGGTTATACAGCAAGCCTGTTTGCTGCGATATCCGGCCTGGCAAAAGAGCAGAATATAAAAAAGCTGGTTGATGAAATGACAGAAGGCGGGCTGAATGTAATGGCACTGGAACATATTCAGAATAAAAATGGCGTCGACCTGTGGATAGAGGCGCTTGAAAAAGTGATGAAAAGAACTGCCGGTGAATAAATTTCACCGGCAGTATCTCGTCAAAAAGGTGGTTCGATTCCCGTTAATTACCGCCATTACTCCCTATTTATCTTCCAGTGACCTCTCAACATTGGCCATTCTGCCATTTGCCAGCTCTTCCGAAACATATGCCTGACCGCAGACGGGACATCTTGGTATCTCAACATAAAACTCATGCTTTAAATATCGGAATGTAGTCTTGATCGGTTCTAAAGGCACATCGCATTTCAAACAATATAATTCATCCTCGCTCATGGCAGCTTCTCCTCTATGATCATACGGTGGTAATATACCTTTTTTAACCGATAGGCCGATTCGCTTTTTTCGTAAGACACCCAATAGGTTGTGGCTCCCTGGGGCAAATGACCTGTAAACTCACCCGTACCCTTATTCTGCAGTACGTTTCCCGTCGCCTCGCAATGCCGAATCACGGCCTGAACATCTTCCTCCAGGATGAGATGTTCATTCATATATTTCTTTAATTCCGGCGATATCTCCAATGCAAAACCCTCCGGCATATCTTCACTGCCTCCTCTCCCCGGCCCAGCCTCGCCGCCGGTTAACTGACTGACCAAAGAAATCCTGTTTCTCCTTCTTTGGGACAAATCCGGCGCAGCGCGCCGGGGAAGGCCGATCTGAAAGATGACGTCCAGAATATGGCTGCATTCCTTGCCTTCCGATGCAAAGGTATCCCTGCAGTTTGAGCAGTAAGTCACATAAGGATTGGGGGTTTCCCCTATTCTGTTGAGCGCAATATCTTTGACCTGTTTCAGATTTGCTCCATGGATCTGCCCGCCATAGCCGCAGCAGCGCACATGTTTTCCCTGCCAGGGCAGCTCTTCGATCTGAAAGCCGGCCTGACAGAGCAGTTTGCGCACGCTCTCCTGCATTGCGGGGTAAGAACGGCTGGCGCAAGGGTCAAATACAGCTGCTACTTTTCTCGTCCCCTGATCCGGGCGAAGGGGCGGGAGATGCCGGGCCAGAAGCTCGTACAGAGAGATGAACTTTGCTTGGGGCATGCAGCGGGAAAATGTTTTCATACATGTGGGACAGGCCAAAATAAGGACCGGCTCCCCTTGGGCTTTCCATTTTTCAAGAATGCTGTTTTGGACGCCCTGCCTCAGCTCCTCGTCACCTGCCCAATCGGCAGGCACGCCGCAGCACCCCAGCAGCAAAGCCGTTTGACTCTCTATTTTTTTCAGAGCTTCATAGGCTTTTAAGACATAATTTTCTTCCGACGCTCCCAACTGGCATCCCGGGAAAAAGATATACTGCGCTTTTTCGCCGTTTTCAGGAGAAATAAATGCGCAGGCCGGTTCGGAATTGGCAAAATCCATATCACGCAGCCAGAATTCATGATATGCCTCCGGCATGGCCCCGTCTCGATGCAGGAAGTATCTGGCCTGTCGCAGACAATCTTCCATATCCACATGTTCCGGACATATGGCCTGGCATAATCCGCATTGACTGCAGGAGTTGATCAGTCTGCTTGCGACCCGTTTTGAAAACTTCTCCATAGGGCGCATGGTAACCTGAACGTCGTGAACGATTCGCTTCGGATTGGTTTTAAACTTCAGCATCAAATCGCAGTGATCCACACACAGATTACAATCGCACTTTAGGCAGCGTTTGGCCTCGCTGACGGCTTGATCGCCAACGGCTTGATCACCGCCGTTTTCCTGCTGAGAATGACGGGAAAAAGCCTCAGCGCCTATGGGCAGTGAGTAGTATTTCTTTTCAATCGGCCTTTCCTGGTATGTTTCAGGAATTCCGTCCATCCGGCCAACCTTCAGATACTTTTCGATAGAATGGGATACCCGGACTCCATGTTCGATCGCTTCGATGGGCGGAGCGCCAATCACGCTTCCGCCCAGAAAAACTCCCTGTTTTCTCGTTCCCAGGGAATTGAGATCCATTTCATCCCGAAGCCCGAAGGCTTTTCCGCCAGCCCCGGTTGCCACATAGACGGCGTCGG
>CAMJRV010000037.1 GCA_946408315.1 uncultured Bacillota bacterium
AATTGTTTGGATTTGCAGAAGGACTTGCAGAGGGAGATACCGTGCAGCAAGGCGACGTTATCGGCTATGTTGGCCAGACCGGCGAAGCAACAGGCCCGCATCTACACTTTGTCTTGACTATTGACGGTGAGTACATTGATCCGGCGAGCGTTTTTTCATCGGAGGATTTGGATTATTCGTGCAGCAAGGATTGAGGCGACAAGAATTGGGAGGATTGGGCATGTCTCCGGAAAAACCATGAAACAGATTACCGGTTTTATGCGCAGCGTATAAAACCGATGGTTTCAAGGAGACATGCCGGGCACAGTCTGGATACGGTTTTATTCAAAGGGGAAGCGGATGTCGAGGCCGAGACTGTTGCGGACCTCGATAAATTCCTTTTGTACGGCTTCGCTTACCGGAACGCCCTTGTCCTTCCGTTCCAGCCAGGTCAGATATTCCTTTTCTCCGGCGGTATAGATCCGGCCTTCTCCCGGCGCAAGCCTGGAAGCGCGCAGCTCCCTTAAAATATCGCCGGTGGTCTTTTTGAAGCTTTCCGAGCCGACGAAGGCTTCCGTGTCGATGGCGATGAAGAAATGTCCCAGCCGGTAAGGAACCTTTTCTCCGTTCTCACCGAGTCCTGTCAGCATCTTCAGATAGCTCCCCGCTTGCAGTGCGGCGGATAGAATCTCAACCACCGTCGCATAGCCATATCCCTTGTAGCCTCCAAGATCCTCACCGATACCTCCCAGCGGAGCGAGAGCGGCTTTCTCTTTCACAAGAGCGTCCAAAATCTCCGCGCTGTCCGTCATGGGCTTTCCATCGAGGCCGACTACCATGC
The DNA here is from genome assembly GCA_946408315.1 of uncultured Bacillota bacterium. Classification (GTDB taxonomy): domain Bacteria; phylum Bacillota; class Clostridia; order Peptostreptococcales; family Anaerovoracaceae; genus Anoxybacterium. Next base: position 821 of record CAMJRV010000037.1, read on the forward strand.
CGGCGTGCGTCTCTTTTCCTTCCCGGGCGAAGTATTCAATTTTCCCGCGCTGGGTGATGCTCGTCGCACAGTCGAGTACAAAAGGAAATTCCTCGTCGGTAGGCAGGCCGAAAGTCAGCGGATTGGTACCGAGCATATTTTCCACGCCGAAGGTCGGCGCGATGGACGGGCGGGCGTTGGTTCCTGTGATTCCGATCATGTTTTCCTTTGTAGCCATCGTGGTATAGTACCCGGCAATGCCGTAATGGGTGGAGTTTCTTGCCGCTACCATACCCATTCCGTACTTTTTCGCCTTCTCAATCGCCATGCTCATGGCCTTGTATCCCACGACCATTCCCATACCGTCGTGGCCGTCCACCACCGCGGTAGTCGGCGTTTCTCTCACGATCTCAAATTCCGTCACCGGCTTTTGAATCCCGGCGTTGATACGGTCGATGTAGATCGGCTTAAAACGGTTGCAGCCGTGACTCTCTATTCCCCGCCTGTCGCTCTCCATCAAAACATCGGCGCAGATTGCCGCTTCCTCGCGGGGTACGCCGATCTTCTCAAACGCAGACGTCATGAATTCTCCGATCAATTCCCATGACAGGTACGGTCTGGTTTCCATAAATTCCTCCTGAAGTTTTCTCTGATTTTGTTTCTACTGCCATTATACTGTCAGCCGCCAAAGAAAGCAAAAAAATTAAATTTTTAGACAATTTAGACTTGATTTTAAAATAGACCCGAGTATAATTTTAACTGAAATTATAGAAAGAAGGTGTATGCCTTGAACGGAGAGAACTATCATGTATACCGGTATCGTTGGGTCGTGCTGGCCGTCTACGGACTGTCCACGGCCACCATACAATTGATGTGGACGACGTATTTCTCTATCACGACCGATGCGTGGAGGTATTACGGGTTTGCAGACGCGGTCGGCGGCGAAAGCGCGATCAGTTTTCTTTCCATCGTATTTATGATCGGAATGATAACGCTCTCGATCCCTTCCCTTGCCGCATTTGAAAGGTTTGGATTTAAAAAATCGGTGGGCTTTGGCGTGGTGCTGATGGGAGTCAGCGGACTGTTCCGAGGCTTTTTCGGCGAAAGCTACACCATGGTCATGATCGCCACCGTAGGCTTTGCGATTGCGCAGCCGTTCATTTTAAACTCACCGGGACTGGTGGCCGGCAAATGGTTCCCGGAATCGGAGCGGGCGACAGCCAACAGCGTCGGCCTGCTGTCAAGCTACATAGGCATGTGCGTCGGATTGCTCTTAACTCCGGTCGTCATCGCGGCCGGAATGAGCATAAAGGGGATGCTCATGCTGTACGGCGCAGTGGGCGCCGTCGCTGCGCTGCTGTTCGTAATCTTCGTGAAGGAAAAGCCGCAGACTCCGCCTTGTCCGGAAGAGCAGGCGTTTCGTTCCGATTTTGCCGAAGGGTTGAAAGGCGCCTGGCGGAAAAAGAATTTTCGCTACAGCATCATGATATTCTTCTGCATGTTTGGTATATTTAACACCTTCTTTACGCTGATAGAGCCGATCTTAAAGCAGCTCAGTCACAACAGGGTAGATGCGACACAGGTGGGAATCATCGGAGTTCTGATCCTTGGAGTCGCCATCTTCGGAAGCTTTATCACCTGCCTTATTTCAGACAAGGATAGACTGCACAGGAGAAAGCCATATATGATCGTCGGAAATATCATCGGAGCGGTGGGGCTTGCCGCCTTTATCTTTGCGGAGGCCTTTCCCGGGATGGTGGCAGCCGCGGTTTTATATGGATTTTTTATTGTAGGGGGAGCGCCTCTTGTTCTGACCTTTGCGGCGGAGTCGGCCTATCCTACGTCGGAGGGGACGTCGGAGGGGCTGCTGATGTTTTCCGGAAATGTGGCAGGGGTGATTTTTCTCGGCGGAGCGTCTCTTTTCCACGGAAACCACAGATTATTGATGATCTCCATCGTGGCGATCACGGTACTATATATCGGCCTGATGTTCCTTTCCAGGGAAACAAAATTGGAATCGCAGACGGTGAAAGAGGCAAAATCCTGAGGACCGTTTTACAATCGACCGTTTCATGGTAAAATAAAGAAAAACTTTGACGAAAGCGGACCCGCCTCTGCCGGAGGAGGGTATGGGAGGGATTTCAATGAAATACAAAGGCCCTTTAATCGTAGTGAAGGAAATGGAACGGTCGAGAAAATTTTATGAGGAACTGCTCGGACAGAAGGTGATGTTCGATTTCGGAGCCAACATCGCGTTTGAAAGCGGCCTGTCGCTCCAGACGAGAGACAGTTGGAGAGGATTCATAGGAGATTCGGAGGATACGGTCGTGTTTCGGTCCAATAATTTCGAATTGTATTTTGAAGAGAAGAATTTTGAGCAATTTCTGGAGAAGCTGAAACGCTGGGACGGCGTCGAACCTGTCCATGATATGCGCGAGTATTCCTGGGGGCAGCGGGTCGTTCGATTCTATGATCCCGACAAGCATATCGTGGAAGTGGGAGAAAGCATGGTTAAAGTAATCCAGCGGTTCCGGGATCAGGGCATGACGGCGGCAGAAATTGCCGAACGCTCCCAGCACCCTCTGGAATTTGTGAACGGTGCGCTGAAGGAAAAATATCAGAAAAAGCTGGTGGGAGTCAAATGTTCCGTCTTAAAAGCGGCCGGAAACGACGACTTCTGAGCGGTCTGAAATGACGATCTGAGCGGCATGAAAATGACGATTTCTGATGGGCAGGCGGAACCGACAAGAAAAAGAAGATGTTTGCCGCAGTTGTTTCCCGGTTATAATTTAGGAAAGACTAGATTGGAAAGGAGTTCAGATATGAACGATGTTTTGAATGCGATAAAAAATAGGAGAAGTGTAAGAAAATATAAGCCGGATCAGATCAGCCAGGAAGAGCTGGATCTCATCCTGGAAGCGGGCATGTACGCTCCGTCCTACGGGAATCAACAGCCTTGGCACTTTACCGTGATCCAGAACCAGAACCTGCTGGAGCATATCGACCGGACGATTCGCGAGGAGATCGCAGAGGCGAGGATCGAAAGCTTCCGCTCCCTGCGGGCGAACCCAGATTTCCGTGCGACCTACGGCGCGCCGACGCTGGTCGTCGTGTCCGGGCGGAAAGACGGCTCGGATTGGCGGGTGGACTGCTCCGCAGCCATTCAAAATATGCTGCTGGCCGCCGAGAGCCTGAATATCGGTTCCGTCTGGCTGGGGTTCATGACGTTCTACTTTGAACGTAAGGAAGAAGTGGAAAAACTCGGAATTCCTGAAGGATATGAGCCATTTTACGGCGTGCTTCTCGGTTACCGCGCCGACGACCAGCCTGCTTTCGCTCCGAAACGGAACATGGACGTCGTAAATTACATCAGATAACATTACAATTACGCTTTCACCGGCGTCAGGAGGACTTATCATGCTGAATATCGGCTGCCATTTATCTACCTCGAAAGGCTTCACTCACATGGGCAAGGAAGCTTTGAGCATAGATGCCAACACCTTTCAGTTTTTCACGAGAAATCCCAGAGGCAGCAAGGCAAAAGGGATCGATGAAAACGATGTGAAGGGCCTGCTAAAGATCGCAGAGGACAATCATTTCGCGCCTCTGCTGGGCCACGCCCCCTATACGCTGAATCCCGCTTCCGCTGACCTGCGGACGCGGGAATTCGCTCTGGAGGTATTGATCGACGACCTTGTGCGCATGGAGCATCTGCCGAACAACCTTTACAACTTCCATCCCGGAAGCCATGTGGGCCAGGGTGTGGAAAAAGGGATCGAGCTGATCTCAGACGCGCTGAACTTCATTCTGACGCCGAAGCAGACCACGACTGTGCTGCTGGAAACCATGTCCGGGAAGGGCAGCGAGATCGGAAGCACCTTTCAGGAGCTCAGGCAGATCATCGACCGCGTCGAGCTGGACGAAAAGATGGGCGTCTGTCTGGACACCTGCCACGTCCATGACGCGGGATATGATATCGTAAACGATTTGGACGGGGTGCTGGATGAATTTGACCGGATCATAGGACTTTCGCGGCTTCGGGCGATCCATCTGAACGACAGCAAGAATATCGCTTCGAGCCGCAAGGACCGCCATGAAAAGCTCGGAGAGGGAGAGATCGGACTGAGGGCTTTGACGGATATCATCAATCACCCGAAGCTTTGCCGGCTGCCCTTTTATTTGGAAACGCCCAACGAGCTGCCGGGTTATGGACGGGAAATTAAGACGCTGCGGGCCGCATTCCAGCACTAGCCGCAGAAAAGCCCTCTATGAGGGCTTTCTTTTCATGCCGCGGATGATTTCCTTCGTCTGTCCGTTCACCCGGTAGGATTCCAGGATCTTTTGCAGGGATTTATTGAATGTAAAATCGTCGAGGGTACAGTTTTTCAGGTATGCCATGGTCTTCTCGGGATACTTCGCAAAGCAGACGGAGACGGCCCAGGCAACTCCCATTTTCACATAATACCCCTCGTGGCGGATTCGGTCCAGATTTGAAATGACCCGGTCGATGTATTCGTCGTTGATATAGTGGGCAAGCATCATGACGACGGCGAAGCGAAGCTCGAACTCCCGGTCGGAATCGAGATAGGGGCGGACAAACTCCCACACCGTCTCAGGCTGCTTTTTTGCCAGCTTCAGTCCGGTGCAGAAGCTGTCGCAGACTCCCCAGTTGGTTATTTTCGGGACGAATCGGGCGGTGTATTCGAGTGTTTCTTCCGGAGCCGCTTTTGCATATCCGATCACAAGGCCCTGCAGCATCGTCTCTTCATAATATTCATCCCGCGCGCCGGAAAGATATTCCCGCCAGTCGCCTCTTGCGACTTCCTTTGCGAGCTCTCTCAGCTTCGGCATGCGGACTCCCAGAATCCGCTCTTCGCCCGGAACCAGACCGCTGTGAAACTTTCTGTACTTTTCATCGGCAAGGGATTCAATTTTTTCCCGTATCGTTTGGTTAATCAAATTACTCATTGTGCCATCCTCTGGAAATTACTTGCAGAATAATAACGAAAAAAGGTATAATCATAATAACATATATTATCCTCTTTTGACAAAGAGGGATATGCATCTGAAACGGAAGAAATGCGACAAAATCTATTTGTCGGAAGGCGCTGAAGCGCCGGGCGAAATGGGAAAGAAGAGGCTGGAAATGAGAAAAAGGGTTTGCCTGATTCATACGGGCGGAACGATCGGCATGGCCGGAACCGAGCATGGATATGCGCCGAAAAAGGGCTTTATGCAGTCTATTCTTTCGGGAATCCCCGAACTGAATTCGGAGGAAATCCCGGGGTTTGACCTCATCGAATACGATCCTCTGCTGGATTCCTCAAACATATCCGTTGCGGAATGGGTCAAGATCGCCCAGGATATCAAGGACCGTTACGATCAATATGACGGTTTTGTGATCCTGCATGGCACGGACACCATGGCGTATACGGCTTCCGCCCTTTCCTTCATGCTGGAAGGGCTTGCAAAGCCTGTGATCCTGACAGGATCCCAGATTCCGTTGTGTGAAATCAGAAACGACGCACGTGACAACCTGATCACGTCTTTGATAATTGCGGGGAATTGCCGTGTCCCCGAAGTTTGTTTATTTTTCGGCAACGAGCTCTATCGGGGCAACCGCGTGACGAAGGTGAGCTCCGACGAGCTGATTGCCTTTGATTCTCCCAATTATCCGGCGCTGGGAGAAGCGGGCGTGCGGATTGTCATCCGCGATACCGCTGTCCGAAAAGCGGGGGAAACGCTGAAGCTTTCAAAATTTGAGCCGAAGCAGATCGCCGTGCTGAAGATTTTTCCCGGCATTCAGTTTGAAATTTTTGAAAACATTCTGACGGAAAATTTGAAAGGGATCGTTTTTGAAGCCTTCGGAACGGGTAATATTCCGGAGAGCGGGGATGCGCTCCACCGGGTGCTGGAAAAGGCGGAGAAGAACGGCACTGTGATCGTCGTATGCACTCAGTGCCTGCGGGGGTCTGCCATGATCGGCACATATGCGGCCAGCCTCAGCTTTGCCAGGGCCGGCGCGGTCAGCGGATACGATATGACGGTGGAGGCTGCCGTTACGAAGCTGTATTATCTGCTGAGCATGAATTACGATCTTGAAACGGTAAAGAAACTGATGGGAAACGATTTAAGGGGAGAGATGTCGCCGCCCCAATCCGGCGAGGGAACGGCATAGCCAGGAGGGAAGATATGAAAACAATCGGAATGATCGGAGGCATGAGCTGGGAAAGCTCTGTTACATATTATCAGACCGTCAACCGGGCGGTAAAAGAGCGGTTGGGCGGCTTTCATTCCGCCAAATGCCTGCTTTACAGCGTGGACTTTCATGAGATCGAAGCGTGCCAGGCTCGCGGCGATTGGGAACGAAGCGCCGACATCCTGTCGGAGGCGGCTCTCTCCCTGGAGCGAGGAGGCGCGGATTTTATCATTATCTGCACCAATACCATGCACAAGGTCTTTGATCGGATTCAGGAGAGAGTATCGATACCGATCCTGCATATTGCAGAAGTGACTGCCGACGAGCTCGCGGAAAACGGGATCGATACGGTGGGACTGCTCGGGACGAAATATACGATGGAGCAGGATTTTTACAAAGAAAAACTGATTGAGAGAGGCATCAAGGTGATCGTCCCCGGCGAGGCGGACCGGGAACGGGTCAATGAGACGATTTACCGGGAACTGTGCCTGGGCATTGTTTCCGACGATTCCAGAAAAGAGTTTTTAAGGATCATCGACGGGCTGACGGAAGACGGAGCTCAGGGGGTGATTCTCGGCTGCACGGAAATCGGACTTCTTGTGAACCAAAGGGATACCGGGGCGAAGCTCTTCGATACGGCTGAGATCCACGGGAAACGGGCGGTTCTTTATTCTATCGGCAAATAATTAAAGATTTTGGAGGATTGAAAAATGGATTGGAAATTTGTTTTAGCACTGGTTTTCGCACTGCTTGTGGCAGTTTTCGCGCTGCAGAATGCCAGCCCTGTAGACATCAGCTTCCTGACGATGGATTTCTCCATCTCACAAGCGCTGGTCATATTGATTTCGGCGGTGTTCGGCGCCTTGTGCGCCCTGCTGCTCGGCCTGGTTCGCTGGATCAAAAATCAGGCGAAAATCAAGAGCTCGGCAAAGACGATCAGTTCTCTGGAGCAGGAAAACAAACAGCTGAAGATGAAGCTGGAAGAATATACGGCACCGAAAGAGCCCGTAGACGGCGGCCAGATCTCATAATAAGCGAATTGACTGGGGGAAAATCATGAAGTTGGGCACCAAGCGAGAAAAGAAACTCTTCAGTCGTACCGGCAAGGGGAAGAAATCTTCTGCTGCAGTTAAAAAGGAAAAGAAACCGTCCTTTTTATTCAGCAGAAAGATGAAACTACTGGCCCTTTTTGTCGTACTGGCACTGGCAGCGGCGGTTTTGACCGGTTTTGTAGACGTCAGGGAAGTCATCGGAGAAAAATTCCATGAGGGGAAAGAGACCGCGGACGTTTCCGGGGAAGAGATCAAGGCAGAGAAAGCGGATGCTTCCGACCTGGGAGAGCTGGAAAACCACAAGGCTTCCGACTTCATCCGGGTTCTGCGGGGCGACAAATACCTGATCCGCTACCGGACCACCACGGTCTATAAGGGAGAATCCTTTGAGGCGGAGACCACCTACGCCGTGTCGGGGAACAACACCGCCATGGTTTCAGGCGACCGTGCCACGATCGTCAGGGAGGGCAGAGTACATATGCTGAATCATGCGGACCGAAGTATGCTGAGCTGGAATGCGACAGGGGACGAAGGATTGAAGCGGCTCAATACAGAGGGCCTGGCTTATCTGGACAGCCGCAGGGAGAATGGACTCGCTTGTGAGGAATATACGACGGAAACGACTTATTTCCGGTTTTATTTCAAGGAAGACCAACTGGTGAGGTTGGTCACGAGGATCAACGGGCTGGATACGGTCATGGACATGATCGAGGTGAGCAAGGAAGTCCCCGAGAGCCTGTTTGCAGTTCCGCCGGATTACCGGAATATGGAGCTGTAAAGCCCTTACAGAATGTAAAATATCAATATAAAAAAGAGCCGTAGGATGGAAGCATTCTACGGCTCTTTTGCGATACCTCTTTAGATAAACAGATTTACGTTGGATTCTTCCGCGTCGCCCAGATAAGCGGCGACTCCGGCGTATTCGATCCCGTCGATCAATTCTTCTCTGGTGATTCCCATAACGTCCATGGACATGGTGCAGGCGACGAGTCTGACTCCGTTGAACATGGCTTGCTTCATCAGGGCTTCCAGGGAATCCACATTCTTATCCTTCATGACCTTTTTCATCATGGCAGTGCCCATACCGCCCATGTTCATGTTGGACAGGGTGAGCTTGGAAGTTCCTCTGGGCATCATGGCGCCGAACATAGCGTCCATAAACGGCTTTTTAACCGGCTGCTTCTCGCTCTTTCTGAGGGCGTTCAGTCCCCAGAAGGTGAAGAACATCGTCACCGGCCTGCCCATAGCGGCAGCCCCGTTGGCAATGATGAAGGAGGCGAGCACCTTATCCAGATCTCCGCTGAACACGATGAGTGTCTTGCCCTGAGGCGCCGGAGCGTGGGCTCCCGGTATCACAGGAGCTGCTGTATCCCCTTCCGAGACACGGCCTGCTCCAAGGCCTTTCTGAATGTATACGGTGATTTCTTTGCCGGATTTCTCCGTCTTCAGCAGGGTGTTTCCCATCCGCTTGCACCAGGCTTCGATATCCCTTGCAAAGCCCATGTCCGTAGCGGATACCTGCAAGATTTCTCCGTCATGCATCTCCTTGATCGTTTGAAACACTCTCATGATCGGTCCCGGACACTGGAGACCGCTGCAGTCCAGGGTTTCTCTCGCAACGATTTTATCCAGGTCGATGGCCTGAACGCCGGTTCCGTTGCTTTGATCCTTGATTTGGCTGTCAGCCGCTGTGCTCTGATTCATGGAATTGCCTCCTCCTGTATTTGGCGCGGCTTGATCTGCCGCCATATATCGGTCATGGTAGAGAGATTTATAGAAGCTGGTTCCGCCGGGAAGTACGCGGACCTTTTCAAAGCCGTTGTTCGCAAGGATTCTGGCGGCGTTGTAGGAGCGGACTCCGATGGCGCAGTAGGGGATAATCAGCTTGCTTTTGTCCAGCTCGTCTATTCGATTTCTCAGTTGGCCGAGGGGAATGTGGTAGGAATTGGGGATGTGGAACGCCACTCTCTCCATCTCTTCCGTTACGTCGAGGATGATATAGTCGTCCCGGTTCGACTGTTCCAGCTCCGCGAGCTCTTTCCAGTCGATAAAGGATGCGACGCCTTCCAGTATGTTGCCGGCAACGAAGCCGAGCATGTTAACCGGATCTTTAGCCGAGGAATAAGGGGGCGCATACGCAAGCTCCAGTTCGGCAAGGTCGTATATTGTGCCTCCCAGCCGCATGGTGGTGGCGATGGTGTCGATCCTCTTGTCGGCGCCTTCCTGGCCGACGATCTGGGCTCCGAAAATTTTTCCGTCTCTGCCGAAGAGAAGCTTCAGCGTGAGAGGAGTTGCTCCGGGATAGTAGCCTGCGTGGGATTTCTGATTGATCAGGGCGACAAAATAGTCCTGGTTCAATTTTCTATCCTGAGCCTTCAGCGTCTTTTCGTTGAGGCCGGTGGCTGCGACGGACAGGTCGAAGACCTGGGCGATAGAGGTTCCCTGGGTCCCGTTGTACTTTTCAAGATTGCCGCCCAGGCTTCCGGCTTCCCGCGCGATATTGTTGGCGCAGATACGGCCTTGCTTGTTTGCCGGTCCGGCGAGGGGGATCATGGCTTTGTTCTTGAAGACGAACTCCTCTACTTCTATGACGTCGCCGACGGCATAGACGCTGGGATCGGACGTTCTGAGATATTCGTCCACCACGATTCCGCCTTTGGCATTCAGTTCCAGGCCGCTGTCCTTTGCCAATTGGCTGTTGGGCCTGACTCCGATGGAGAGGATCACGAGATCCGCCTCTACGATCGTTCCATCCTGGAGCGTGATGGCCGTTCCGTCGCCTTTCTGCTCAAACTGCTTTACGCCGTTTCCCAGTTCGAGGCGCACATGATTCATTCTCATATTTTCATGAACGAGCTGGGCCATTTCAAAATCGATGGGAGCCATGACCTGGTCCAGCATTTCCACAACGGTGACTTCACAGCCGACGGCATGGAGGTTTTCCGCCATCTCCAGGCCGATGAAGCCTCCGCCGATGACTGCGGCTCTCCTCGGCTTCTTCTCTGCGACAAACCGTTTGATTCGATCCGTGTCGGGAACGGTCCAGAGGGTGAAGATTCCGGGGCCGTCAATGCCGGGGATCGGCGGTTTCAGAGGAGATGAGCCGGTGGAGATCACCAGAACGTCATAGCTTTCCTCATATTCTTCTCCGGTCTTGACTTTCTTGACCCGGACTGTTTTTTTATTACGGTCGATGGCTACGACCTCGTTGTTTACGCGTACGTCGATATCGAACTTCGCCTTCATGGCCTCCGGAGTCTGAAGCAGCAAGGCGTCCCGCTCCTTGATGACGTTGCCGATATGGTAAGGGAGACCGCAGTTGGCATAGGAAATGTACTCGCCGCGCTCAAACATGATGATTTCCATCGATTCGTCCAGCCGCCTGAGCCTGGCTGCAGCAGTGGCGCCGCCTGCTACGCCGCCGATAATCAATACCTTTTTACTCATATTTTTATTCTCCTTTATTTGTTTCGAAATCGGTTATGATTCGCGGCAGATAGCGCCATGCAATGGTATTTTTGAAAGGGAGACCTGAACCCTTGTACCGAGCTTATGCGGAGCTTCCGCGCAGCATACAAGCGAGGGAGGCTCC